>JBEPVH010000166.1:0-5343 GCA_041691115.1 bacterium
GACGTGCACCGACGGCCTGTCGTCGCCGGGGAATGCCTTGGCGAGGATCTGCTGTGCCGTGGTCACCCACGTCGACAGCTCGGCGATGTCCTGCAACTCATAGCCGCCGTCGCCGAGAACGAATTCCGCCTCGACCTCGACAAGCGCCTGCGGCGGCAGGTGCTGATGCGGGCATTCGCCCGCCTCCTCGTCGTCGTGGTAGAGCTCGCAATCCGAACCGGCACCGTATGCCGAGATGTAGGTGAGCAGCGAGTCCCAGGCGAAGCCGACATGCGCGTGGTAGCGCGACGGCGGATCCGCCTGCGCCAGACGCACCGTGCATTCAAAACGGCGCTCGCCGATTCCCGGCTCATGCTCGTGGCGCACGTCCTCGAGTGCCAGGCCGAGGCCGTCCATGGACTCGAGGAGGTCGGAGGCGAACTCCTCGTACGTCGGAAACGGAATGGCACGTTCCACGTTGCCGCCGTCGATTCCGGGATCCGGGTGTTCGCTCAAGCGTCAGCGCCTCGGCAGGAGGTGGCGCCACGTGTACACCACCACATTGACGGTGAGAGTGGCGAAGAAGGCAATGGCAAGTCCGAGAGCTACCTGAGGCACGATGTCGTGGTCGACCGACGGTGAGACCGAGTACGGCATCACCGCCATCAGGGCCACCGCCAGAAGGCCGACAGCGACTGCTCCGAGGGCAACGACGGTGATCCACACCATCGGGTCCTGGTGAAGGCGGGGGGCGGCCGGAACGGCGGCGCGGCGGGAAAGCATCGGCGGGGTTGCCACGAGCGTCAGTCTACGGCCTCACGGCGGCGAATCTGTATCCAACGCCAGGAACGGAGAGGATGAAGCGCGGCTGCGAGGGGTCGATTTCAATCTTGCGGCGCAGGTTGCGGATGTGGACGTCGATGACCCGGGTCTCGATGCGATGGCCATAGCCCCAGACCGTGGCAAGGATCTTGTCGCGCGACACCACATTTCCTGCCTGGGTGGCCAGGAAGGCCAGGAGATCGAACTCGGTGTGGGTCAGGGGGACGTCGGCACCGTCACGTGCGACGCGACGCTCACCGAGGTGGATGACCAGGCCGCGGAACTCGAGGCGCTGTGACGGCTCCTGCGGCCCTGTTGTCCGAGCGCGGGCGGCGATGCGCGCCAACAGCTCGCGCGGCCGGAAGGGCTTCTGGATGTAGTCGTCCGCCCCGATCTCGAGCCCGAGAACCACATCGATCTCGTCGTTCTTGGCCGAGAGGATCACCACGGGCATCCTGAATCCCGCCTCGCGGATCTCCCGGCAGACGTCGAATCCCGAGGTATCCGGCATCAGAAGGTCGAGGAGCACAAGATCGGGCGGCTCTCGTCGCATCTGTTCGATGACGCCGCTGCCACCGTCGAGCTCATCGACGACATGGCCCTCAGATTCGCAGGTGAGGCGGACAGCCCGGCGCACCATCGGTTCGTCGTCGATGACGAGAACCCGCACGCTCGCCTCCTCAGATCTCGGACAACATCAAAGAAATCGGCGTCAGTAACGCGGCGCGATTGTAATGAGGTCCAGAGGGCGCCGAACTCCACGGCGCGGACTTCGTTGCTACTATACGCGCGGTCTATCGGGCATCAGTGCCCACCTGTTGTCACGGCCATTTCCCGGCCGAGCTATCGACGAGGAGATACCTCCCGTGCAAACTCAGGGCACTCTCGCCGAGGCGAACCTCGCCTCCCTGCTCCAGACGATGCAGTCGGAGAGGGCCACCGGTACCCTCGCCCTGGAGAACGGCGGCGACAGCTGCTCGCTGTTCTTCCTGTTCGGCCACCTGTTCCACGCGTCCGACGCCAGCAAGCAGGGCGAAGACGTCGTGGTCGATGCGCTGACGTGGACAACGGGCAATTACCAGTTCGATCCCCGCGCCAAGCTGCCCGCCGAGGAGACGATCAAGTCATCCCCGGCGGACCTCATCGCCGAAGCTGAGAAGCGCTCCCCCGCGGGCGTTGTCGCTGCGGCAGCTCCCATGGCAGAGGCGGCCGACAGCGCCGCCGAGCCCGAAGCTGCGGCAACAGAGAGCTCCTGGAGCGCCGCCGCCCCTGCCGAAGCTGCCGACACGTGGAGCCCGGCTGCCGATGCCGTGGCCGACGATGCGCCGTCGCCCGACGACGCCCCCTACCAGGAGACAGCTGTTTCCTCGTGGGCAGCGGCCGAACCTGCCGCCACCGAACAAGAGACATGGTCGCCGCCCGCCGCTGAGGCGCCGGCCGAGCCCGTGGCAACCGACGAGGCGGCCGATGCCGCGCCCGAGGAGGAGCCCGCCGTGCCGTCGTTTGGTAGTTGGTCAGCTGGCCAGGATGAGCCCGCGCCCGCCTCGGAACCTGAGACGCCTGCATATTCAGGCTGGCAGCCCGCCGCTGCGGCAGATGCCGAGCCCGAGGCACCCGCATCGTGGGACCAGCCCGCCGCTGAGGCTGTCGTTCCCGTCCCCGTCGCCGAGCCTGCACCTGCGGCACCGCCCGAAACGATGTACCCGCTGCCCTCTGGCAAGACGACGTACGAAGGCCTCAAGGCAGCGTTCGTCGACTTCCCCAAGCTGCTTCGCACGCTCAAGGCTGACGGCCACACCGGCTACGTCCACCTGACAGGCGAAGGCTTCTCTGGGGTCCTGGTGCTCCAGGCCGGCGATCTCGTGGAGGCACTGGCCGAGGCCGACGCCAAGGTCACCCAGGGCGGCACCGCGTTCCAGTTGTTCCGCCATCAGATGGACGCCGGCTCGGGCCATTTGGACGTCGTCGATCTCGGCGAGGATCTTGTCGAGGCGCTCGGCCAGCTCTACACAGCACCCCAGATGTTCTCCGGTCTGATGGGCAGGTTCGTCGACTTCGACGCCCTTGTCGAATATCTGACCGAAGAGAAGGTCACCGGCTCGATCGTCATCACCGACGCCATGGAGGTCGGTGTGATCCTGCTCCGCGGCGGCGAGGTCCTCGGTGCCTATACCGAATCGGCTCGTGCGCCCGAGACCAAGCTCACCGTGGTCGGCAATCTGGCACGCGAGCGCACGTCGCGGATCGAAGTTCGTTCTGGCGGCGGCACCGTGAGCGGCATCGACATCGAGGCGCAGCTGGCTCAGCCGCTGTAGCGGTATGCGGCGGGGGGTGGCGGCGCGAGGCATCACCGCACTGCTGGTAGCCGCGTCGCTCTCGGGATGCTTCGCGGCACCGCCTCAGATCATCGCCATCGAGCCCAATCGTGGCTCGACGTCCGTGGTAGCAGACCAGCCGGTGACGGTGGTATTCGACCGCGCCGTTGACAAGACCTCATTGCCCGGACGCTTCCACATTTCGCCGGGGCTGCCGAACTGCAATGACGCAACCGTCTTCGATGATCTCCCCGACACCGCTCCGTGCCACGCCGAGTGGCTGACGGACAGGCCAGGTTTCATGTTCGTGCATGAAGGTGCTGTCTTCGCGCCGGACACGACGTATCAGTTCTCGCTCGACGCCGGTGTGCGCGACACGACGGGAGTCGTCAACAACCTCGATCACCGCTGGGACATGAAATCGCAGGCGGCACCCCTGATCGCGTCGACAACTCCCAATGCAGATGCCACCGACGTTCCCATCGACGGCACGCTCGCTGTTGAGTTCGACAGGTCGATGGACCCTGCGAGCACCGCAGCCGCGATCTCGATCAGCCCCTCGGTACCCGGCCTCCGGGTTGTCCGCAACGAGCTCGACAAACGGCGCTTCGCCATCCTTCCGGGCGTCATGCTCTCCCAAGGCGTCGCCTACACGGTCACAGTGGCCGCCACAGCGGCAGATGAGCACCGCCAGCCGCTCGGTACGGCTCAGTCTTTCGCCTTCACTGCGGGTCGGATGGCAGAGGGCCGCCACGCCGCCGTCCTGGTGCGACACGGCGCAGGACCCGCAACGTCAGTCCTGGTCACCGCGACAGCTGCACACCGTGGCGAACCCGTGCCCGCGTTCAGCGTGACGTCGGTTCCGCAGGGCCTGGAGCTGACACAGGCGGCATTGAGCCCCGGAGGCGCGCTGCTCGCCGTAGTGGTGACATCGCCAACCACACAGCCGCTGCTCCGTGTCATCGACTCGGCGACCGGTATCGACAGGTACGACATCTCGGGTGGCAGCCGCCCGGCGTGGTCATCCCGCGGTGACCTGGCGTACTCGATAGGCGGCCGAGTGACGGTCCGCCGTGGCGGCGATAGCGGCACGATCACGCTGCCTGCGGGCGATCCGCTGGTGGCAGCGCCCGTGTGGTCGCCGGACGGCACGCTGCTGGCGCTGCCGGTGGCGGTGGCCGGGAAGACGACGCATATCGACCTGGCATCGCCTGTTCTGACGGCGCGCTATCCCCTTCCCGGGTTCAGTGGCGCTCTGACGGGCCCGGTCATCTCGGCCCAGGGCCTGCTGGCGGTCCATCGCGACGCAACAACGCTGTCGGGCGCCTGGATCGCCGGGGTCGGCACCAACTCGACAGCTCCCGCATTTCTTGATGCCAGTTTCACGCCTCTGGGGTTCGCCGGCGACGGCGTCCTCATCGGCACTGTGCGGCCCGCCACCGGCGCCGCGTCACTGGCCCGCCTGGCGCTCGGCGGCAGCGTCACGGCGCTTCCCGCGGGCCCCGTTGCCTCTGACCTCGATTCTGCGGCCGTGGCTGCGGACGGGCGCCAGATCGGCTACCTGGCGGCCGGGCCCGATGGAGTGGTCCGGCAGGCATGGATCGAGAACGGCGACGGCGGCTCGCCGCTGGCTCTGACGACCCTGGGGCGCGGCGACGAGGCAACCGCTATCGCGCTCTCCGCCTGAGCTCGGCATCCTCGGGTAGGGTTGCTCGCCATGGAGATCACGCTTGATCCGGTTGCCACCTCGCAGCCGCGAACTCTCCTCTTTCTGATCGCTGATACCGGCGGCGGCCATCGCGCATCTGCGAATGCTGTGAAGTCACAGTTCGATGCCATGTTCCCGGGTCAGTTCACCATCGAGATCGTCGACCCCTTCGCGGAGGCAGCCCCCAAGTGGGCTGGTCGGACGTCCAACCTTTATGGCCCGCTCATCCAGCATGCGCGCTGGGCCTGGGGTGCCCTCTACCACACGACCAACTCACGAGTTGCCGTCACAGCGTTGCGCTCGACGACACTCCGCGCCGTGGAGCCGGGAATCGCCCGCCTCTGCCGCCGTCTACGCCCGGCGGCGGTGGTCTCCTTCCATCCGCTTCTCAATCATGTTGCCGCCCGGGTGGTGCGACGCCCCGACGTGCAGCGGGTACCGCTGATCACTGTCATTACCGATCTCGTCGACGTCCACGCGGCCTGGACATGCCGCGACGTCGATGCCGTCGTCATCCCC
>JBEPVH010000167.1:0-5326 GCA_041691115.1 bacterium
ATGCGGCACTGGCCAGCACCGCGTCGCTCATGACCCGATTCATCAGCAGCTCGCCGGATGCGGGCAGTGATTACTCGGGTAATCCCGACACAGTCGAACGTCCCGACGTCTCCGAGACGTCTGCAGCGCCGCCCCCTGACTACGGATAGCGAACAGCCCGGAGCGATTGTCCGCTCTGTGTCCCTTCCCAGTTTGGATGCTGATTTTGATGCCCCCCTTCACTGATCGAGAGTCCTCCTGATGACCAGAGTTCTCCTCGCCTGTCTTCCGGGCCTTGGTGCCGTCTGTGACTTCTTCGACATGGTCAAGACGTTCATCCAGTCGATCGTCGACCTTGTGAAGAATCCCTTCAAATGGCTCTTCTGCATGGTCTTCACCGGCAGCTCGGATTGCAGCTCGGTCGATGAGCTTTTCGATCAGCTCGCCAAGGGCCTCGATGCAGGATCGGGCAGCGTCTACAAGACGGTGTGGAATGACCTCGTCGGTACGGGCGCCATCATCCTTGCCGTCGGCGCCACCATCCGCATCGTCAAGGGCATGTACGACGAGCGCACGTCGGCATCGCATCTGATCGTCGACAACATCTTCCGCGCCGGCGCTGGCCTGCTCATCCTCAACCCCACCGGTGGTGCCTCGTTCGCCTGGCGGGTCATGTCGGGTGCCACCAACGCCTCGATGACCATTGCCTTCGGCAGCGGTGCATGTGGCGGTGGTGGAATCGGTTGCGCCGGTGGCGGCGGTCTGCTGTCCGCGCTCGGCAAGGCATTCGCCGGAAGCGGATGGTCGTTGGGCCAAGTGCTCAAACAGATTGGAGTGATGGCCATCGGTTCACTGCTGCTGGGCGGTATTGCGCTCATCGGAGCCGTGTTCGCCATCATCATCGTGGTCTCTGCGCTGTACTTCGGATTCCTCATGCTGGCTCGCGCCATCATGGTGGCCTTCCTCGTCGCCACGGGCCCGATGTTCGTTGCCACCGCTGTCTACGACACGAAGAACAAGTTCTTCGCCTGGTGGCTCGAACTGCTGACCGCCGCTCTCATGATCCCCATCGTCATCGCCATCGGTGCCGGCGCCACGCTCGGCTTCGCACTGCAGGCAAAGGGTGTGGGAGGGCTTGCAGGCATCATTGTGCAAACGGCTGTCATTGCCGGAGGCGCGTGGTTCACGGGAAAGATGGTGAATCAACTTGCCTGGAGACACTTCAGCCACTCCGGCATGACGGGTGCCATCTCCGCTGCCGGCCAGGCAGCCATGGCAATCCCCAACGCCGGTGCTGACCTCAAGGCCATCGGCGGCGCCCTCACGGACGCCGGCGGCGGCGGCGCCTTCTCGCGCCTCGCATCCATGCCGACACGCCGCCTCATGGGCTCCGGTCACTCCGAGGGCAAGGGCGGCGGTGGTGGCGGTGGCGGCGGCGGCGGCGGCGGTGGCGGCGGCGGCGGTGGCGGCGGCGGTGGCGGAGGTGGCGGCGGTGGGTTCAACCCCATGGAAGCCGCGACGGCTGCCGCGGGCGCAGCTGCCTCCGGTGCCGGACCGGCGTGGAATGCTGCCTCGTCATTGTCGGGGGGTTCTCAGGGAATGATCGGCGGCGGAGGTGCCTTCAACTCCTTTGCCTCAGGAACCATCGGCGGCATGTTCCCCAAGGGCGAGCACCGTCAGGCATTCAGTTCCATGATGCAGAACAACCCCGCGGTAGCGTCACAGCTTGCCGAATCGCTGGTGCCGTCGTTCCTTCACGGCGACACTGAGGGCGCCAAGTCCGTGGCCAACAACGTCCTTCAAAACGCGATGTCCGCCGGCGCGGGCGCAGGAGCCATGTAGTGAGCACACCCACCAATACGCGCATCATCCGTGTGCCTCTGGCTGTTGACGCCGGTATGCACTTCAACGTCGGACCGATGATGTTCCCGGTGAGATCGGCGGCTCTGGCGGCGATGGTCTCGCCGTTGTGCTACCTGACCATTCAGATCGACATCCTGCCGGGCATGTGGAAGATGGGTATCGCCGTATTCCTCCTGCTCATGGCTGCGTCACTCGGCGTACCCACCAAGGAGGGCGTCTGGATCGGCACCTACTCGATGTACCGCCTGGCGTCGCGGGTGATGCCCTCGGCAGTGCAGCGCGGTGAGGCCAAGCGCGCCTGCATCAAGTTCATCGGCGGCTCCGTCCTCGTCGACAAGCCTCGCGGAACTTTCCGTTCCAGCAACAAGTACCTGAGCCGCCTCAACATCTTCGCCGACATGGCGCAGATCAAAACCGAGGCGCCCGGCATCATCGACGTCGAGCCCGGTGGCGCCCGCGCCATCCTGTTGCTCGAGGGTCCCGCTGTATCGCTGTCGTCGGAGTCCTACCTCGTCTGGTCACAGCAGGTGATGAACTGGATCACGTCGCTGGAAGCGCCGGCGCAGTTCATCACGATGATGACCCACTTCGACAGCGACAAGGCATCGGCCGCGTTCGAGCGCCGCGTCGAAGGCTGGCCGCGCACACCGCTGCTGGACATGGAGCGCGAACTGGCGACGACCATCGCGCAGCAGACGCTCGGTCTGCGCCACTTCGTCATCTTCTCGCCGTTGATCGCGGGGCCGGATGGCATCCCCCACCTCTCCAAGTTCTCCAAGGTGAGCATGGCAGTGCGCACCCCCGTGCAGGAGGCTGACAGGGTTCTGCAGTCGGCACTGCGCATGGCGGGAAGCTTCGGCCTCGACGTCACACTGCCCGACCGCGATGACATCGCGGAACTGCTGTCGCAGACGGTTCTTGGCGGCGGCGACAGCATGACCGGTGACGGCCTGCTCCGCGTCGGCGATCAGTACCACGCCATCCTCACGATGACGCAGCTGCCGCCGAACATCGAGGTCGGCTCGATCGTCGACGCCATGATGCGCGCCCACTCCCGCGGCCTCACGTCGCTGCACGTGCTGCCCGTCAATCAGCTCATCGCGCAGAAGGCGCTGCACAAGCGCACGTCGATGCTGAAGTACATGGCCAAGCGCAACAACGACGACATCGAGACACATGTCGCGCTCCAGGACACCACCAACGTCGTCGCCGCCATGGCCCAGCGCGACATCCGCCCGTTGCGCATCGCGTTGACAATGTCGGTGTCGCACGCCGAGGTCGAGAAGACCGAGGACGCGGCTGAGCGCATTTCCGGAATCCTCGCCGGTGCCGGTTTCCGTATGGAGCGCGTGACGTCGCCCGGCTTCCTGCCGGCACTGTCGCTCTGCCCCGGGTTTGCGCCTCTGGGACGCAGCCTGCTGCTGACGTCGGACACCGTAGCCCTGCGCATGGTGCCCGCCCTGGGAACGCCGTTCAGCGACATCAACTCGCCGCTGCTGGGCATCAATTCGCTCAACGGCGCACCGGCGTACTTCTCCATTTGGACGCCCCCGAACCACAACCTCGTCATCGTCGGATCGTCAGGTGCCGGTAAGTCGGTGTCGGCCAAGACGCTGCTTGTGCGCCACCTCATGGAGGGCATCGGCTGCGTCGTCATCGACCCGGACTCGGAATATCAGCGGGTCATGCAGGCGGTCGGTGGTGAGTACTTCGAGCTCGGCCAGGACGCCATCAACCCGTTCGGTTCCGGTGTCGGTGTACCTCCTGACACGGCCGCATCGCGCATCCTGCCGATCCTCTCGGTCATGGGTGGTGATGAGAAGGGCGTCAAGGACGGCCGTCCGATTCGCCGTCTGCCGGACGAGGATCAGGGCTGGCTCCACGCCGAGCTGGCGAACTTCTATCAGATGTGGAACACGCGGTATCCCAACCGCGAGCCTGTCATGCACGACGTCGTCGACTTCATCGAGACCGAGGCCAAGGCACGCGCCCTGACCCCACGAGAAGTTGAGCGGTGCCGAATCATCTGTGCCCGCCTGAGGCGCTACACACAGGGTCAGCGCGCGGCAGTCTTTGACAGGCCTTCGACGTTCTCCGTCACCAACCGGCCTGTCGCCATCGGTCTCAAGGTCTTCGCGATGACCTACGGCGCCGATCTGACACCGGCACTGGCGGTGGTTCTGACATCCATCCTGGCAGCAGTCGAGCGTCGCCTCGGCCGCATGATCGTCGTCGTCGACGAGGCTCACCGTGTCACCTCCGACCCTGATGCAGGAGAGGTGCTCGGCCAGCTGGTTCGTCAGGCACGTAAGTACGGCGCCGGTGTCTGGATGATGTCGCAGCGAGTCGAGGACTTCGTCCGCACCGACCTGGGCCGCACGCTGGCAGCGACGGCATCCACCAAGCTCATCCTCGGAACCGAGGAAGCGGTGGTCAGCGAGGTCAAGGAAGTCTTCAAACTTCGAGACGAGGAAGCAGCGGCGATCAACCCGATGCAACAGGGACGCGGCGTGCTGCTCTGTGGCTCGGAGAGAACCATCGTCAATATCCTGCCCGGAGCGGCAATTCTGGCCTTGGCCGACACGTCGTCTGCCATCTCCGGATTCCGCCAGCGACACGCTCAAACATCGAACTGACAATCACGTCAATCAGAGGGATCCCCTCGGCCGCCTGATAGGATGACCGGGCCCGCGCCACATGGCGGCGGGCCCGGCTTCCACGGGCAGGGAGAGGGTGGCGAAGAAGAGCGTTTCTGCGGCGGCGCGGAAGAAACCGCGTTGGATGATGCTCGGCTGTCTGGGCACCATCGTTTTCTTCGTCGGTGGCCTGGTTCTCGCCGGAATCATGTTCGGAACGCTGATATCCGTGGCCACCGCATCGTCGTGCAACACGACGACAGGTGGAACGAATCCGGTGGTCGCCGCGCAGGCGATGTTCAACTCCGGTGTCAAGGACCGCGACAGGCTGATCACCATGGTCGCCATCGCCGGTGCCGAGTCCGGGTTCGACCCCGCTGCCATCAATCCCAACGGCGGCGCTGCGGGTCTCTGGCAGGTGTATCCGCCGGCGCATCCGCAGTACTTCCCTCCGGCCAAGCCCGCCGGTTGGATCCTTGATCCGCAGAACAACGCCGACGTGTCGGTGGTCATCGCCGGTGGTCCCAACATCGCGACCCTGACACCGTGGGAGACCGACGCGGCAGTCATCGCATTCGCCGCCGCGGGCGGCAAGCTCGCACCGGCAGGTAACTTCACTCTCGCCGAGACCATCGACGACTCGCGCGCCGACTTCTCGGCGGCACGCACAGCTGTCGACACAGTCTTGGCCGGTGGTGGTGGTGGTGGCGGCGGCACGTCACAGGACGGGACACCGACGATCCTGGGACCCAACTCGCTGACAGCCGACGACATCGCTGCGTGGTGGGCCAAGCAGAGCTACGGTGCGCCGCGCACCAATCCCGCTGTGACCATCCAGGTGCTGGCCG
>JBEPVH010000168.1:0-5321 GCA_041691115.1 bacterium
GGCTGGATGACGGCGGGCAGATTCTTCACGGGGAAGAACGCAGCGCACAGCGGCTGGAAGATGAACACCACACCCCAGGCGAGAGCTTGGATGCGAGTGCCGAAGCAGAAGATGAGACCCAGCAGAGCCAGGCCCAGTGCCCAGGCGAAGATCGTCAGCGCCAGGAAGTACATGGCGAGGTCGACAGCGCCCAACGCCGGAAGGTCAAGGTGAAACAGCACCGTGACCATGACGCCGACGGCGCCGACGGCGGTCAGCGACTTGCCCACCGACGACAGCATCTGTGCGAGCAGATATTCCGTGAGCGAGAGCGGCGTCACGAACATATTGCTGAGGTTGTGCGACCAGACGTTCCACAGTGAGGAAACCGTCATCGAGTACTGGGTGATGCGAACCACTTCCCACAGTGTCAGACCGAGGAGGAGGTAGTAGGCCTGACTTGTCTTGATCGTTCCCGCCAGAAAAAGCGACAGCATGCCGAACGCCAGGATGGCGACGATCGAGAAGAAGTACAGGTCAATGATCACCTCGAGCGATCGCCGGGTGATGTAGTACTCCTGCAGGAGCATGGCGCGAATCCGCCGCCACGAGATCATCATGCCCTCGCTATCTGAAGGAACACATCCTCCAGCGTGGGCTTGTGGATCTCGATGTCGGTGATCTCAGCACCGGCGCTCGACACACCGAACAGCAGTTGCGGGATGGCGCCCTCACGCGTCGTGATGACGACGGTGTGATCACCGACGAAGCGATGGTCATGGTTGTTCGCCACCAGCCACGCGCCTATGGCGTCGCGGCCACCCTCCGCAAAGATCAGCCGCACCTCTGCTGTGGGAATACGCCGCGTCAGACCGACCGGCGTATCACTGGCAACGATCTTGCCGTGGTCGAGGAACACCACTGTGTCGCAGATACGCGCCACCTCGGCCATGTTGTGGCTGGTGTAGACGATGGAGAGACCGCGCGCCTCGCGGAGATCCTCGATGAGCGACAGCGTCTTGTCCGCGATGTCGGGATCGAGCGACGCCGTCGGCTCGTCCATGAGCAGGAGTTCAGGTTCGTTGAGCAACGACTTGATGAGGTTGATGCGGGTGCGCTGACCGGCGGACAGCGACCAGAACGTCTGATCCATGAGGTCGCGCACCTCGAAGTAGTCGACGAGCTCATTGATGACGCGGCGCTGGTCGGTGACGCGGTAGAGGTCTGCAAACACGCGCAGGTTCTCCGCCACCGTGATGCGGCCCTGCAGCGTGTTGTACGAGGAGGTGAAGTTGATGCGCTGCAGTGACTCGCCGCGATGCGTCTGCAGATCCTTGCCGAAGTACTTCACCGTGCCGCCGTCGTAGCGCGTGAGGCCGATGATCATATGGATCGTCGTCGTCTTACCGGCACCGTTGGGGCCCAGCAAGCCGACCACCTGGCCGCGCTCTACATGGAACGAAATGTCATCGACGGCACGGAAGGTGCCGAACTGCTTGCGCAGAAGGTCGACCTCAAGAATCCGCTCCGCCATGACCGACGAGCCCGTTTAGCCGAGGCCGTCGAGATGATCGAGAAAATGCGTACGAGCATCCACAGACTGCCTGCTGTGCTCCTCGGATGCAGCGGAGTACAAGCGGCGGGGCACGTCCTCAGATGTGCTGCTCCAATACGACCCGAGCAGATTCTCGTCGGCGTCAAGGATCTGAATCCCGTAGATGGAATTGTTGTAGTTCACGCGGATCACAGACGTGCCCAGTCCACCCTCGAAACCGGAGTGCTTGCCGTCCTCGGACTGCACGCGGCGCCACACGACGTCCGAGCGGCCCTCACCGATGCGAGCGTTGAGCCATTCACCCACGGCCTGGGCGAACTTGACGGAATTCGCCGTCATCTCGCTCCGATCCCCCTCCATGGAACGAGTATCCCGGGTGCCCGCGGACATCAGGCGCCCAAAACCGCTCAGTCGAGAGGAGTCTTGCCCTCGGCGAGCATCTCGACGAATTGCGCGATACGCCTCGCCCGGGTCGCCGGCAACTTCGCTGAGCCGACGCGGTAGAGGATGGCGTAGCGCTTGCTGCCGGTGGTCGTGGCGAAGAACGTGGCTGCCGCGGGGTTGGCGTCGAGGGCTGCCTGGAGGTCCGGCGGCACGGTGGCAGTGCTCTGTGGCTGGTACGCCGCATCCCAGCGTCCGTCCTTCTTGGCGGCGTCGACCTCGCGCTTGCCGGCCGGTGTGAGCCGCTTCTGCTTGACGAGCATCTCAATGCGCTTGCAGTTCACCTGGGACCACTGACTGCGGGCACGGCGCGGGGTGAATCGCTGAACTCACCAGCGATCGTCATGGGCGCCCTTCTGACCATCGATCCAGCCGTAGCAGAGCGCCGAGTCGACGGCATCCGAGTAGCTCACCGTCTCGATGCCCGTCGCCGCCTTGGCGATCTTCAGCCACAGACCGGTTGATGTCGCGTGTTCGGCGGCGAGCCATGCCTCCCAGTCCTTCTGCGTCGCGAAGGCGATGATGGGCAGACCGTCCTTGGGGTGCTTCACCGCAGGTCGGGTGGAAGCGTGTGCACGGCCGGATTCTAGAACTGGACGTGTCCCCGCGACGCGATGCCCGGACTAGCTGAGGACGGAGCCGATCAGCTTGTCGCGGACCAGACCACCGGCGAGCACCAGGGCGCCGACGATAAAGAGCATCAGATGGGTGCCCGTCGCTTCGGCCTGGGCATACGTGAATCCGATAGCCACGAAGAGCAAATCAAATCCCGCGAGGATCAAAAATCGGCGCGAGGGCAGTTGAACGGGGGTCGACAGTTCCACGGGCGTTCCTCCAGACATCACCCGGCCAGAATGCCACATCGCCAGCAAGGGTTATGGCGCGCCCGTTACGACATCCCAAGTGACGGCCGTTACATCCGGTGCCGACGGGCGCTCAGTCGAGGCCGCGTCCCGCGACCGGTGCCGAGCGAGCAGCATCAGCCAGCGTTTCAAGCTCAGTCACGGCGGCCTTGGCGGCAGCAGTGCCCGCCTTGTGAGCAGCCACGACGGCGTCGTGGGGGACGGCGCCCGTGGCGGTCAGGAGGGGAGCGACGGAATGGTCAACCCGGTTGAATGCTTCGACTATCGGTATGACTATCACTGTGCTCAGGGCATCCGCGTCGCCAACACCGCAGCCCTCCAGATGTGTTGTCGCCAGGTACTTCACTGCATCCCAGCCGAAGTGACGCGCCGCCAGTTGCACTGCGAGTTCCCTCGTCGGCATGCCGGATTTCTCCGATACTGCCCTGAGCAGATACCGCGCCGTGTCAGCAACACCGACAAAGAAGTGGTCGGCATTGCTCGATGCCTCTGCAATCGCGGGATCGGAGGCAACAACACCGGACTGTTCGAGCACGTCGTCAAAGATCTCTTCAGCCACTGCTTGGGTCAAACCCTCGAACGCCGCATCCATCCCGAACCCGCTCACGTTGGCAGCCATCTCGGCGACGGGCACTCCGGCATTGAGGCGCAGCGAGTGCACCGCCTCGTGAGTGAGGATGAGGAGGCTCTCCTTGGCCACGTCAAGGAATTCCCGGCGCAGATCCGGAGGTAGTCCCGGAGTGTTGCCCTCGAGCAGCATGGCGATCATCAGCGCCGACTGCTGCGACACACACAACAGTGAACTCTGTGAGCCTGGTGCCAGGGAGCCCATTACGCTATCGAGGGGATACGCAACTGTCCTAAAGAAGGCGTCGCGGCTAGGCGGCATCAATTCGTCCGGAATAACGGAGATCCCACCCAAGGGGGGAAGCGCCATCCCGAGGGCTTCGGCAACCGCCGGCAGGAACCTCTCAAGGGCGAACTCGGTGAACCCCGCGATCAGATCGGCTCCCGTCTCCGTGTCGCCCATAGCCCGAAGCTAGTCGCCAACGGCGGACATGGCACAGACAATCAGTCAGGTCTGAGTTCGGGGCGGGCCATCACATGGGCGCCACGGACGCCCGCGGCACCCAGCACAACGATGGCTATGCCAAGGCCGGCGATCCCCCATCCCATACCGCGAGAGCCGCCGTAGTCGACATTGGGCATCTGCAGGTGCGTGAGGGCCACGCCCCCGGCGACCGCCGCAGCCGTGCACAGCGCAGCGAACATCGCGGTGTCGATGTGCCGTGGAAGGGCGATGAGAACGGCCACAACCAGCAGCAGCACGCCGGTGATCAGTGTGGCCGACGGATCGACGCCGGGCAGGATTATCTCGATGAGACGCGTCCCACCCACGTTGCGGTTTCCCACGAGCACGCTGCCTCCCGCAATTGCCACCACTGCAGCGAGAGGCCGTCGCTCACGACCTCGCGCGACGCTGGACAGGAATGCACCGCCCGCGCACACAGACATAACGGCAACAGCCAAAAGCGCCGTGCCGGACGCGTGGGATTTGGTGATGAGCACGTAATCGCCATCGGCCGTTAGCTGGTAGCCCGGCTTGCCGGCACAGTCGTCATAGGCGCTGTACCCAAGGTCCGAACCGTCGTCGTATGACAAACCCGGCGCGTAACCGCAGGTGTAGCCGGGCGCCGTGGCGACAGTCCAGGGTCCGAATGTTGCTGCTAGCGCGGCACCGAACCCTGCGACCACAAGGAGCGTTGCAGCGTGGCGGCGTACGACGCTCAGCAAAGGTTCTCCCGTGTCGAGTGCGCGCCGGGCGGTGAGGACCGCGGCGGCGAACATTGCGAGATTGACTCCCGTCACCATGAGCGCTGATACGGGGTCAACGCTTGGATCCTGAAGTTGGATGGAACCGGCGAGACCGCCGAGGAGCGAGGCGCCACCGGCGAGGACCGCCACGCGGCGCAGGACCTGCTGTTCGGTGTCGGTGGTCGCCATCAGGATGACGACGACAAGAACTGCCAGAGCGGCACCTACACCGGCGGTGGGGCGGACTCCGGAGATATGGAACGACAGCAACGACACCGGAGCACAGATGGACGCGTCGCAGGTCTCATCGATGATGGGGAGCGCCGCGACCAGCCCGACGACTGCCAGGCCCGACACGATCCCTGCCAGCATGGGCAGGCCGGTGTCGCGGACCACAGGGCCCAGGAGCATCGCGCCGAGACCGAGGATCGTGGCGATGAGGACGAGATCCGACGGCGCCCCGGAGCTAACGATGACGTCGTTGTGCCACAGCACAGGGCTGAGCAGAAGTACGAGAGAACTGAGCGCTCCCGCGGTCAGGAGCACGCGGGAGACGCCGTCGGGCTGGAGTTCAAGATCGCGGTGAAGCTGTCTGGTGGTGTCGGCCATGGGGTGTAGACGCCGCTGAGCCGCCGCCGGTTCACACCGGCTCTCTTCATAATTGGGCC
>JBEPVH010000169.1:0-5313 GCA_041691115.1 bacterium
GCCACGTACGTCTCGAGGTGGCGGCGATGGAAGACGCTGAACTCGGTCAGGTGGACCTGCTCCATGCGGGCTTCTCGCTCCCCTTCTGCCCCCCGGACAAATTTCCTGAGCTCTGGGCAAGGATCGTCAAGTCCATCGGTGCGGGACGTTTCGTCGGCCAGTTCTTCGGTGATCGCGACAGTTGGGCCGCCGACGGCACGTTGACCACCCACACCGAAGAGGAGGCGCGTGCCTTGCTGGCGCCGCTCGATGTGGAGGAATTCACCGTCGAGGAGAACGACGGGGATTCGCTCATGGGCCCCAAGCACTGGCACGTCTTTCACGTCATCGCCACGACGCGCTGATTTCAGCGCGGTGCGCGGAACACGAACAGGTTGTTGAGCCCGAACTGAAAGGCGCGGTGTCGAACCTGCTCAAAACCCGCGGTTTCAAAGAGGCCACGCGTCTGCCGCACGTCGAATCCCCAATGCTCATGTGCATGCATCCCGTCGACAAGGCGCAGAAACGTCAGCACGTGAAGCAGCTTGTCCACCAGCGGCGAGGGAATTGTCAGAACCACGACGCCCCCGGGCACCAGTGCTGTGCGCAACCCGGCGAGAAACGGTTGCTGTCCGCCCGGCGGCACGTGCTCGAACACGGCGAGGACGGTGGCCACATCGAACTGTTCGCCGGCGTTCATCGCCTCGGGGAACATCCCCTGGCGAAGCTCCATCCCCGCCGTTGACGAGGGGGTGACGTCCGGATCGATACCGAGGCCGCGCGTCAGCCACGGTGCTGCTGCAAACAGAGAGGCATCAGCGCAGCCGATGTCGAGCAGTGACTCAGCGTCGCGTATCCAGGGCATGGCGGTGGCGATGCGGCGCCGCTGCAGGTACCTGTCGAGAGGCTTCACGTAACAACATCCGGTGGGCCCTGGCCCAACCGCGATGTGTTGCCAAATCCCTCGGGGAGAAAGAATGCGAACAGAAAGGCGCCGAACACTGTCTGCGCGCCGATGACAGTCAAGACCATCGCGGCTATTCCCTGACGGATCTCGTTGAGCGGGCCGAACCCTGTCGTGGCCCAGTGCACGGCGATGACGATGCCAACAACAACGCCGACAGCAAACATGGCTATGCCGATCAGAAGCCAGCGTTCCATGCCGACACGGTGAATACCCGCTGTGAGCCTGTCCGATCTACTCGGATCCGGCAGAAATGCGCGCAGCAGAACTCCCGTCTGCATCAGTTGAAAGCCGATGATCATGAGGACGGCACCGGGGAGCATCGGATGCAGGATGAGCTGGAACTTTCCGATATGCACTTCGCCGAATGTCAGCGGGATGACCACGATGCTCCCCAGGAGGAACGCGACGACGCCGGGAACGAGAAAGAGCCACGTCGGAGAGGCCAGCAGCAGGAACTTGAGGTGCCGCCAGCCATCAGGCCACGTCCTCAGTTTGCTCTCGCCAACGCGTGGCCGGTAGTCGATCGGGACCTCACGAACGCGGAGCCGGTGGCGCGCCGCCTGCACGATCATCTCTGACGCGTATTCCATTCCCGCCGAGCCCAGGCGCAACGAGTCGTAGGCATCTCGACCGATGGCGCGCATGCCGCTATGGGCATCCGACACGCGAATCCCAAACAGCCGGTTGAGCACCCCGGTCAATACGGGCGTGCCGATGTAGCGATGCGACCAGGGCATGGCGTCCTTGCCGATATCGCCGCTCATACGACTGGCGATAACCAGATCGGCGTCACCGGCGAGTACGGGAGCGACTATGGACGCGATCGCATCCATGGGATAGGTGCCGTCGGCGTCCGCCATGACGATCACGCGTCCACGAGCAGCGCCGATCCCGGCGTGGTAGGCGTTGCCGTACCCACGGCGCTTCTCATGGACGACGCGCGCCCCAGCGGCAGTTGCCTCGTCGGGTGACCCGTCCGTCGAGCCGTTGTCGGCCACGACAACCTCGCCGGTGTAGCCCGCCGCGCTCATGGCGGCGAGGGCATCACGAACGACCACGCCAACACCGCCCGCCTCGTTGAGGCAGGGGAGTACCACAGAGACGTCGAGGTCGGTCGTCAGGGCTTCAGCCCGACGATGTCGTCGGGGCGCACCGGAATACGAATGAGATCCTTCCCGGTGGCCTGCCGCAGCGCCGCAACGATGGCGGGCGGTGACGAGATGGCAGGTGGCTCGCCAATCCCCCGGAGACCGTAGGGAGCGTCGGGGTCGCCCAGTTCGAGGATTGTCATCTCGACTGATGGCATGTCGAGGATCGTGGGAATCAGGTAGTCGGTGAACGACGGGTTGCGCACCATGCCGTCGCGCACCTGGATCTCTTCCATGAGCGCCAGACCCAGTCCCTGCGCGATACCGCCCTCGATCTGGCCTTCAACCTGCAACGGATGAATCGCCTTGCCGACATCCTGCGCCGTCACGATCTCGAGAACGCGAACCAAACCCAGTTCTGCATCGACGTCGAGCGTGGCTCGGTGCGCAGCAAACGCAAGCTGGACGTGGGCATCGCCCTGCCCTGTCTCGACATCAATGGGTGATGTGCGTTTGTGGTGGTATTCACGCGTCTCCTCGATGGGCCCGTCGAGCAGGAATTCGGCGACACGTCCAACAACGGCGCCGGCACCGCCGACGACGTCGCCGTCACGGATGGTGAAATCGGCAACATCTCCCCCGGTCGCGGCTGCGACGCGCGCGAACAGACTGTCGCGCACGGCAATGGCCGCGTCGCGCACGGCACCGCCCGTCATGTACGTCTGCCGTGATGCCGACGAGGAACCCGCGGAGCCCACGCGTGTATCAGCGGGAAGGAGCCGCACTCTGTCGATGCCGAGTTCGGTCCTGGCGATCTGCACCTGAACCGCTGTCAGCCCCTGCCCCACCTCCACAGCAGCCGTATGAACGCTGACAGTTGGATCCCCGTCGGCATCAAGGCCGAGTTCGACGCGTGCCGTCGAGTGGTCGTCGAAGCCTTCCGAGTAACAGGTATTTTTGAAACCAACGGCGAAGCCGACGCCGCGGCGCACGCCCTCACCGTGGGTCGAGTTGGCGACACCCCCGGGTAGCAGGCGCAGTTCATGAGAGTCGGTGGGACGTGGCGCCACCGGTGCCGCCGCGCGAACGATCTCCAGCAATTGCCTCACCGGCGCCGCACCCTCAACAACCTGTCCGGTGGGGAGGCGCGATCCTTCATCCATAGCGTTGCGAATTCGCAGTTCCACCGGATCCATCTGTAGTTCCGCCGCCAGCTTGTCCATTTGAGCTTCGTGGGCGAAGCATGTCTGCACGGCGCCGAACCCACGCATGGCCCCGCACGGCGGGTTGTTCGTGTAGAGCACGTAAGAATCGATGGTCGCCGAGGGAATGTCGTACGGCCCCAGGGCAAAGCACGCAGCGTTGGATGCAACTGCAGTGGAACTCGAGGCGTAGGCGCCGCCGTCAAGAACGATGCGCACGTTGACGTACTGGATCTTGCCCTGCCGGTCGGCACCGTGCTCGTACTCCATCACCGCGGGATGACGATGCACGTGGCCGAAGAATGACTCCTCACGCGAGTACATCATCTTGACCGGCCGGTTGCATGCCAGCGCCAGCATGCAGGCATGTGCCTGCATCGACAGATCCTCACGCGCACCGAAGGCGCCACCGACACCGGCAAGCGTCAGGCGCACCTGCTCCGGCGGCAGCCCCAGACACGTCGCCAGTTGCTTCTGGTCGATGTGCAGCCACTGTGTCGCGATGTAGAGATCGACGCCGCCACCGCCGTCGGGGACGGCGAGACCCGACTCCGGTCCAAGAAAAGCCTGGTCCTGCATGCCGACGGTGTAGGTGCCGCGAACCACGACAGGAGCTGTGGCGTTCTGTGCGCCGTGGCGAATCTTGACGTGACGCAGGATATTGCCATCGGGATGCAGCGTCCGGGCACCGTCGGCCATCGCCGTCGCCGAATCCACAACGGGAGTCCATGCTTCGTAGGTGACCTTGATGGCGGCTGCCGCACGACGCGCCGTCTCCGGATGATCGGCGGCCACGATGGCGACTGCTTCGCCCTGGTAGCGAATCTCGTCCTCGGCCAGCACCGGCTGATCCTGGATCTCCAGGCCAACACGGTTGACGCCGGGAACGTCGCGATGCGTCAGCACCGACGACACGCCGGGCATCGCTGCCGCCGCCCTGGTGTCGATCGATACGATGCGGGCTGCCGCGTGGGGTGAACGCAGCGTCGTACCCCAGAGCATCCCCTCGATGTGCAGATCGGACGAGTACACGAATTCGCCGCGCACCTTGGCGTTGCCGTCAGGGCGGCGGATGGACACGCCGATGCCGCCCTGTGTCGACGGCTCCACCGGTGCCAGAGGCACTCCCTGCGGCGGCGCTTCGGTTACCGGAGTCATGCCAAGGCCGCCACGCGCTGTCGCAATACCGCCGAGGATTCCGCCAATTCAGCGGCGATGACGCGCTCGTTGCCAGTGGCCAGCTTGCCGCCCTTGACGACCACCTTGCCCTGCACCAGCAGCGTGTCGACGCGACGTGCAGCGCCGAACACCAGCGCAGTCACCGGATCGGCGATACCCGCATGGTCGATGCCTGACAGGTCCCAGAGCGCAACATCGGCGAGCTTGCCGGCCTCGAGGGACCCCAGCTCAGCGCCGCGGCCGAGACAGCGCGCACCACCACGTGTCGCCAATTCCAAAGCGGTCCGCGCCGTCATCGCTGCGGGGCCTCCACGCAGCCGTGCGGCGAACAGAGCCTGGCGCATCTCACCCGCAAGTTCACCTGCCTCGTTGGAGGCGGCACCGTCAACACCGAGGCCCACGGGCGCGTGTGCAAGCAGCAGTGCAGCAACCGGCGACGTTCCAGCACCGAGCCGCGCATTCGATGACGGGCAGTGAGCCACACCCGTGCCGGTGACGCCGAAGCGAGTGATCTCGGCCTCGTTCAGATGAATGCAGTGCGCCAGCCAGACGTCGTCACCCAGCCATCCGGTGGATTCCAGGTAGTCGACGGGCCGCATGCCCATGCGCTCGAGGCAGTACGCCTCCTCGTCGTCGGTTTCGGCGAGGTGGGTGTGCATGCGAACGCCCCGGGCACGCGCCATTTCCGCCGCTTCGACAAGCAACTCGCGGCTGACCGAGAAGGGGGAACACGGTGCCACAGCAACACGAACCATTGAATTGAACGATGCGTCGTGGTGCTTGTCGATGGCATCAGCAGTCGCGGCAAGAATCGCATCGCGGTCCTCGACGACCTCGTCCGGCGGCAGCCCGCCTTTCGATTTGCCGATGTCCATAGAACCGCGGCAGGGGTGGAAGC
>JBEPVH010000170.1:0-5280 GCA_041691115.1 bacterium
GGTGGCGGCGTGGCCGCAATACCTCCGCGACGGTGGCGGCGGGACGAGTGGCACGGGCTGCCCCAGCCTTGGTCGCCGCACTGCGGGTCGGGCTGGCGGCAGCGATGGTCGTCAGCGTCATGTCCGTGCTGGCACCCGCATCGCTGCTGGCAGATTCCATCGCGGCGTCGCGTTCGGCGCACGCACTCGCCGACCGCTGGGCGCGAGCAGTTCCCGCGACGGTGAGCGTGCCCGTCGCAGCCCCGGCGGGCGACACCCCACCCGTTGATCCGTTCGCCGTCGCGGCATCACAGTGCACAACGCTGCAGTCCACGACTCTGCTGCCGGAACACCTCTCGGTGTCGGGCCTCGAGTCCGGCCCCGCGCAAAACGGGTCAGCGACCCAGGACGCGATCAGCGTCGACACCAAGGCGTCCGTAGCCACGCTGCAGCACGTCAAGTCGTTTTCGGTGACGGTGATCCTGGTCGACCCCGGCAAGCAGCAGGGCACCGGGCCAGCCCCCATCGACCAGCTCGGCAATACGCAACTGTGGCTATGGAACGACGGTGCAGGCAGCTACTTCAAGGCGGTGAGGCAATGGGACGGCACGCACTGGCAGTGGCGTAAGGGCAGCGCCGCGTCCGACCTCACAGCGGGTGTGACAGTTGAAGGCCATTACCTCTTCTTCTGGACCGGCCAGAAGACGACCCAATTCATGGCGGCGTTTGTGGCCGCCGACAACGGGTGCGCCAACTACGGGCTGACAACCGGCGGTGAACCCGTGTTCCCGGTGCGCTGAGGTCGCTCAGGAGCCGGGAGTGTCGCGCTCCGGCGCCTGCGGCTGGCGTGGGAGCGGTGCGGTTGCCGGTGCGGGAGGCGGTGGAAGATCTTCGGGCGGCGCACCTTCGCCGCTGCCACCGAGGAGCCGGCCCAGGCCGCGCAACTTGCCACCACCGGCGGCGCGCTTGGCAGCCTTCTCTTCGGCTCTGGCGTCCTTACGGGCCCACATCTGGCGCTGTTGGGCTTGCCATTCGGCCGCCTGACGACGCTGCTCTGAGATGCGCCGGGCATCGGCGCGCGGGGTCATGATCGGCCGCAAGGCGTTGCGAATGTTGGGGCCGCTGCGGGCCAGTGTCGTCGCCTCGGACAGCGCAGCGCGGCGGTAGCCCTCCGAGGTGATGGTGCCGAAATGCGGGTTGAGCGCAACGTCGGCCCAGCACAGTGTCAGGTGCTTGCCTGTGTTGTACGGCGAGCGCCAGTCAAGATTCTCGACATGAAGATCGGCGTCGCCATAGCGAACCACGTCGCCTTCGGCGAGGTCCTGCATCATGGGGACGACGGCGGAGAGCAGATCGCGGCGTGCCTTGCGTAGTTGATCGAACTGTGCGGTGACCGCCCCAGCGTGGTCGCGGAAGCGGAACAGATTCTCCAGGTTGGTACCGCGGTGGTCCTTGTCTGAAAGCCGCCCCGGCACCATCTCCAGCGGCGTGCCGTCGGCACAGAGCACTGCGCCGCGCTTGGTGACACCCTTGTCCGACCACTCGACCCAGCCGAATGTATAGGCGACACCGTCGACCTCAACGGAGTCGCCGGGATCAAGGTCACTTCTGATCCCGGCAGCCTGCTTCCAGACGCCGGGGCGCATTTCGAGGAGATCGTGGACAGCGTCTTCGAGTTGGTCCTTCTCGCTGAAGAACATGTCGTAGTCGCTGCTGGAGGCAAAACGCGTTGCCACAGCACCCATCGGTAGCGATTCCATGGCAGCACCGTTGCGCATGAGGACGCGCTGGCCCTTCCATTTACCACCGTCCTCGAAGGGGACGACTGCAATGCTGTAGATGTTGCCGTTGACCGCCACGGTGTTGCCTTCGCCCATGCCGGGGTCGTCCTTGCACATTGCTGTGCGGATTTCACCGACCGCTTTGGCCCACTGATCACGTTTGGTCTCAGCGCCCTTGAACTGGAAGAGAACTTCCTGATGGGCGCCGGCGAAGCGCTTGTGGGTAGCGTCCGACGCTGCGGGATGGCTTGTTGCCTCGACACCGTTCTCGGTCTCGAGGCATTCGCCGTTGCACGTCAGTGCTGCGCGCTCGACAGTGTCGTCGCCGTTGCCGAACGCGACCCATTCGATGGCGTAGTTGTCGCCCGACACCGTCGCCTCTTCGCCGAGGCGGCGTCCGTCGCGGATGCGGCGCGAATACTCGTCCGAATTCTCGGGAGTCCATCGCGAGATGTCGCCTGCTGTGGGTCCCTTGGCGCGACGCGAACCCGACTGGGTCCTGTCATATTCCTTGCGCTTTTCGGCGTCCCCGAGGACAGCCCAGGCCTTGTTGGCCTTGTCCATGACGGCCTTGGCGTCGGCCGAGGGGTTGAGGTCAGGGTGATTGGCGCGGGCGATCTTGCTGTAAGCGCGCTTGATCTCCGCCTGAGTGGCGTCCGACTGCACCTGCAGGGTTGCGTAGTGGTCGGCAGCAAGAGCCATATCAGTCGTGCCCTGCATCCACACGGGCCGTCACCGCCTGCTCGGTGGTGAGGCCGGCGGCCACGCTGGATGCACTGAATGGTTCACGAGCGATGTGTCGTTCGTCGGGTGCACCGCTGTGCACGCGCCCGGCACCGGCCTTGCCAGTCGCGAGAGACGCGAACCCTCCGTGACTGACCCCACTGTCAGCGTGCCAAAGCACGACAGGACCCCGGACATCGCTATAGCGGCGTGCCACGGAATTCCTGCCGAACGGCAGCGACCGCGCGTGGATTGTCACGACACATCTCCACTGGCCCGGCTCATCGCCAGGTCCGTGGGTGTGTTTCGAGGATTCACAGTTCTCATACCCATCGTTCAAATGTTTGCCGTCGTGTGACGGCTGCCGGCACGGTCCCCGGGGCGCGATGTTCAGACGCGTCGTGGGCCGTACCGGCAAGCGCTCGTTACACGATTTCCGAGATGTCGCCCGGCTCAGGACCACGACGGCCCTTGGGCGCGTCCTGCTGTCCGCCTGCCTGACGCTGCTCTCCCTTATCGGGAGCATCCTGCGGCGCGCGACGCGGTGCGTCGTTGCCTGAGGTATCACTGTCGAGCTGCAGGAGATGATCGCCACGTGCGGTGTTCAGAACATCGCGGAGGCCGTCAATCGCCTTCTCGTTCTCGCCGATGACTTCGGTGAGGAAGTCCTTGGTCTCAGTGATGAACAGCTTGCACACGGAGAGGTCGGGGCGATGCCGCACCTGCCACTCCTCGTCGGCCTGGGCCCAATGGAACTTGTCCTTGGAATAGGCCTTGTGTGCGGCGCGGTCCGGAACTTCGTCCTTGTCAGTGTTCTTCAACGGCAGCTGCGCCGCGGGAATCACCTTGATGTCCGAAGGTCCTGTCGCGGGGCGGAATCCGATCCACTGCGACTCGCTGCCGGCCCACGAATCTTCGGGGTTGATCAGCATCGAGCCATTCCACGTCGGCACCATGATGTCGTACGTGGCGACCTTCCAGCCCATGTGCGATGCCTTCACGTAGCAGCGCACGCGCTTGAAGCCGAGCTGGTCGTAGCGGCTGCTCAGCAGCGCTGCAACTTCCTGGCTGTTGACCCGAAGGTGGCTTTCACGGCTTCCCCGGTTCGAGGCTGAGTAGCTGTCACGGCCTGCCTTTTCCGCATCGCGGTCGGGCAGACGGTATTCGCTGATCGGCTCGAGAACCTGAAGGATGTCGTTGCAGAGAACCCAGGTCGCCGCGTATGTCTCGGCGACAAGGTCTCCCATCGTCTGGCTGCCCTCGGCCCCTCGCGCAACTCGCTCAAGCGACTTGCGGCTGGCTTCGAGGTCGCGCCGAACGATCATCGGCTGATCATTGGGCGCCACCTGACGACGTTCGATCTCGCCGTCGTTGTTCTTGTCCTTGCTCACAGGAGTTCCCCCCGGCCTTTATTCGACGCCGCCGCGAGTTGGCGGGCCCTGAGTTTTCGGTGCATCGGCAGCGGGTGCGGCCGGCGGTGTTGCGCCCTTGCCCTTGAGGTCGGCCTCAGGAGCGTCGGGGGTGTCGGCGGGCTCGGCGGCGGCACGCGGTGCGCGCTCCTCCCGCTCCTCGGGCTCGGTGCTCTCCAGCGCGCGACGTCCTGCGGGCGTGCCGGCGAGGTAGCGGCCGGCTGCCTTGGCAATGCGATCGTTGGGATCGGCGTCGCCGGCGGCGCTGAGTTGACGGCGGATGCGGCGGATCGCAGCGTCCGAGTCATCGCCCATTGCCAGGCGGTCCCTGTCGTTGAACAGCGGATCCTGACGGGCACGGCGGAGCGCTGACACCTCGTCGCGGAGGTCGTCCTGCGACTCCAGGGCCTTCTGCAGGTTGCGGCTCGTGATGTCGCTATCGGCAGTCGTGCCGAGCTGACGGTTGAGGCGCTTGGCCTCACGCGCCAGGCGCTTGTGCTCGATGATGCGGCGCTGAGCCTCGCGGCTGAACTCCTTGGTGCGAGCCTGCTGATCCTCGGCGTCGGCGCGGACCTGCTGGTAGAGATCCTCCTGAGAGTCGATCTCCTCAAGGATCCGCTCGTGTTCCTGCGACAGCGGGTCGAGCTCGTCGGCGATGTCGTTGAGCGCACGGTTGTTGCCCGACGCCTCAGCGGACTCCGCCAAGGTGAAGAGGTCCTCCATCTTGGTCTCGATTTCCTTGCGGCGGCGATCGAGGGCCTCGACGTACTTCAGCTGCTCAATTGCCTCGCGACGCAGGGCCTGCGACTCGCCGCGCTCCTCACGGAGGGCATCCTTGAAGCTGCCTTCGGCGTCGCGGGACTCAAGTTTCTCGAGACCCTTGTCCACCTTGTCGGCGCCCAGGTTGAGAATACGCCCAACGATGCGGCGCTTCTTCTTGCCGTCGTCTGTTGCCATGTGCTTTTCCTACCTTCTTCTCAATGCGCAGTCGCGCGTCGCGCTGATGCTTTTCAGTCGCGCGACAGACGCGACCCCCACAGATGCTTAGTTATTCGAGCCCGTGAGCCGCGACGATTTGCCGGGCACGGTTCTGGATGGGCTTGCCGACGTACTTGTAGCCGAGCACGCCTGATCCGACGGTGACCGCCAGACCCACGATTCCACCGACCATCGGCAGGTGCTCGCCGGTGCCCAGCACTGTGTGCAGGACCGGCAGATGTGCGGCTACGGCCGGCACGACCAGTGCAGCTGTACCGCCGACCGCCCAAGGCGACCATGCGCGGGACGCTGCCACGGTGACGGCACCGAGTGCATTGCCCGCTGGCTCGGGAAGGTTGCTTCCCTGATACCGCTCGATTTCACCCATGGTAATGCTGTCTCTTATACAC
>JBEPVH010000171.1:0-5224 GCA_041691115.1 bacterium
TCGAGTGTTCAGGTCGAGGGCGGAGGCTGGGAGCAGGTCGGGCTCCCCGGCGTGCAACCGAAGGTTTCTGCGGAGATGATCTCGTTTCCCGTTGCCACCGGCCACCACATCCTGAAGCTGTCGCCGCCGGAGTTCCCACGACTCCCCGAGAACGAAGAGTTTTGCCTGCGCTTGGCGAGCGCTTGTGGAATCAGCATCCCAACAGTTGTGCTGGTCCACGACAAGAGAGGCGAATCCGGGCTGCTGGTACGCCGGTTTGATCGCGCTAACGGAGTGCGCCTCGCTCAGGAAGATGCATGTCAACTCCTCGGGCGCTATCCGGCTGACAAATACCGCGTCTCTATGGAACAGGTTGCAGAGGCCGTTCGGCGAACATCGGACGCTCCTATTCCAGACGTCGCAAGCCTGGCCGCAGTCGCGACGTTTTGCTATGTCATCGGAAATGGCGACCTGCACGCAAAAAATGTGTCGATGGGCGAGATCATCGGCCAGGACAACCTACGGCTCACACCAACGTACGACCTCATTTCGACAATCGCCTACCTGCCTAAAGACCTGCAAGCGCTGCCCATCGGAGGGCGGAAGGACAACCTCACGACACGCAACATCATCGATTTCTCCCTCCGCTACCAGGTGTCAGAACGCGCGACGCGGCGCATGGTCGCGCGAATCTGTGATGCCGTTGAAGCCGGTGTCCCCTCACTGTCCGAGGTTGGCCTCACGGATGAGGTCGAGGCCCGCGTCCGCGCCGAGATCATGTCTCGTGTGACGTCTCTGCGGACGGGGCTGACGCCCACCGCGACGTAGGCAAGGATCAGCCCGCCGGGAACTCCGCACACCGCGTACCAATCCACGGCAATGCAGAAGCCGTAACGACAGCCACCAGGTCAGCAAGGCACTCGTCCAGGTTCGACCCGTCCTCCCGCACGAACCACACGTCCGGCCGGTCATGAACGTCCTTCCGGATCACCTTCTGCAACCCCTCGCGATGCTCCAGCAACGACCGGACCATGCCCTTCTGCGGTGGACCAGCAAAGGGCCGGAACCAAGGTTGAGCCAACCCCTTCTGAAGCTTCAACTGCGTTGTGCAGTGCCAGTAGTGCGGCCGCAGCAATCCGTCCTTTGACGGCGTCCGGGCCGAAGCCATCTCCGCCGGAAACACCGCAGCCATCGCCGAGAACGAGAACGACGTACACCCACCGCCATCCCACGCGGATCCCACCGACCACGTCTCAACCAGCCCGACGCCACCAGGCGTGTCCAGCCAAGCGATCCGGTCCGTATGAGCCGAGAAGCCTGCAGCCTTCAACACAGGCCACAGCACAGTCCGCAACCCGCGGTTGACGTCCTTGACGCTGATAGGGGCAGTCACCGGCGCAATGCTGCCACGTTCCGAGCGACCACTTGTCCGCGAAGACCACCGCTCCCGCTCGCTACTGGCTCGTGAATGCACGGTACAGCGCCATCGCTTCCTGCAGCAACTCTGCCTTGTGGTGTCACTGCGATGACTGCGTCCGCCGCGTCAGCCCAATCATCGGCGGCATCGGTAGCGGCGAGAGCTCGCTCCACCCGCCGGTGTGCGTCGTTGAGGACGGCGCGGCGCCGGGAGGGGCCGTCATGGGTGCTTGAGCTCACAGAGCAATCCTCCCCACGTCCCTGACCTGCAACGCGCACCGCCCCAGCTCCGCGTGCCGCCACCACAAGCGTGTAACCGTCACCGTAGGCGTTTCAATTTCAAGGTGCTCCGCCAAACAAGGGAGGTCAATGGAGCTCCGTCGGAGCCGTTGCGCTCACGATGGCCTCGTACCCATTGCCCACAGTCGCATCGGTCGCACCAGTGACGCCGCGGATTCGAACGGGCCGAGTTTGAGTTGCGGCATTGCTCCAATCACCGGTCACCTGTCCGAAGTCGTTCTCACCCCACGTCCAGGCGGATCCGTCGTCGGCGATGGCGACGACGTTCTCGTAACCCGGAACGATGCGCTTCACATGGTCAAGCGGGATGCGCACCAACTCATGGCTTGATGTGCCGGCAATGCCATTGCCGAAGAGTCCGTGCCCGTTGCTACCCCATGCCCAGATCGTTCCGTCCGCGGTTATCGCATACGCAGCGTCGCCGATTTCTATGGACGTCACGTGCTCGAGGCCAATGACGCGCCCCGGTCCAAACACCGGCTCAAGGCGAGGAGCGCGCACAGCGCCGGGGACAGGCGCGTTTGGTGGCGGCATGCCATACGTGTCATAGCCCCACGCAATGACGGTGCCATCGGCGCGCAGAACCACCGTATCGCCAATCTGGTTTGTGGCGACCGCGGTCGCCTTAGTGACCCCGTCCATTGGCCGCGGCACGGCCACGGTGTTGCACTTCGCGAATTGCTCGTTGCTCAGGCAGTGCCCCGGGTCGTTGTTTTCCCTCGCGCCCCACCACCAGACCGAACCATCCCTGCCCACGACAAAGTTGGCCTCACCCGCGGCGACGTCAACTGCCGGCGGAAGTCCAGAAATCTTTTCTGGTTCGGTGCGGCCGCCCCCCGCCGCAACCAGCGACTCACCCCACGCCCAGACACCACCGTCGCGGTCAATCGCGAGTGAGACGCCTGTATGCGCCAAGTGCGCGATTGGCGGCAGGCCAGTGATCCGCAGCGGGGCGGGAGTGCAGTAGCAGGGGAAAGGTAGCCCTGAGCCGCCCGCTCCCCACTGCCAGACCGAGCCGTCGTAACGGAGTGCAACCGTCCGATCCCCGACTGCGCGTACTTCCACGACACCGTCCAGCGGCGACTGGCCAGCCACCGTCGTACCACCAATGCCGAGCTCCCCCGATGCATTTCTTCCCCATGTCCAGAGGCTGTGTCGGGTATCTATAGACGGAGGAACTAATTGCAGCGCGGACGGCCCCGCAGACCCGGGGAAACTCCCGCCGAACTTGTCCGAACGCGGAGTGCCCGCGCGAGCGGTCCACACCTTCCCGTCGAATGTCCAAGTGTCGTCGGCCAGACCCTGAAGGCCGTCGCCCCCGAACAGCAGCACCCTGCCGCTATCCCCCAGCCCAACCATGGCGGGCCCTGCGCGCCTTGTGGGACCAATCGCTTGTGGGTACATCGGCCCGGTCAGTGCGTACACCACGGAATCACAGAAGAAGAGAGCGGTGCTGCCATGAGCTGCGTCCGTCGCCATCGCCTTCGCGCCACCGCAGCTGTAGCTTGTATTCGTTGGCTGGTCCCGCCAGGTGGTGCCATCCCAGCTTCTAGCCGGCGTCGCGATAGGCCCCGAGCCGGGCCCTAGCATCACGCCCGTTTCGGGTCGGGGTTCCGCTTCCGGGCTCCCCGAGGTTCGATGGCCGTCGGCGTCGCAGGGAGGCAGCCAGTCCGTGCCCAGCGTTGGCTCCCAACCCGCCCACAGTGACCGGTCAACGACGTGTCGTTGATGGTCTGCGAGGCTTCCGTAGTCGCACTGCTGCGGAAAGCCAAGTCCATTGCCACTGCTAGGAAAGGACGTCAGCGAAACAACCTTCTTGCCTGACGGATCCCAGGCCATTACCGTCGGAACTGACACGGGAGGCGTATTGGAAACGCTGAGATGGGTCCAAGAATCACCGGACCAAATCCATGTCGTGGTCGGCGTGGGAGCCGCGTAACCCCGGGCGTCACGCGGCTCGCCCCGCGGATCGTGGTCCAGCGATGCCAGCACTACGTTCTTGCGGACCTCATCCGTTGCCATTCGCGCCAGCGGCCCTCCAATCGGCCGCAGAGAGCTGGACATCTCCGTCCACGACGTTCCATCCCACGCCCATGTGTCACTCAGCCAGTCAGCAGGCGCCGGCGCCGATGTCGACTGCAACCGCGCACCGCCGAACAACAGGATGCGCTGCGATTGCGGATCGAACGCCATTGTTGCGTTGGCCCGTGGTCCCGGCGCGCGCAGAGGACGTCGTTCCGCCCAGCGATCTCCTCTCCAAACCCACGTGTCGTCCGCGATACCCCCCGCAGCGCGACCGCCGAACATGACCGCCTCACCTCGTGCAGGATCCCACGCAATCGCAGCGCCCCAACGAGCTGACGGATTGCCCGGAATCGAGACCCGTGGCACCGAGATGCCTGCCGCGATGAGCAGCAGCACAAGCAACCCCGCAACCGTCCGTTTGGGGTATCGCCGCAGCAGCCGCGGTGCAACCTTCACGTCGTCGCGGTGGGAGCCCCGCCGCAGCGCGAAACGATGCTGTTGGCAGCAACGGCCACCGTGATCCACGGAACTAGCACGCGGCTCCTTGCCTGAGACACGTCTCACAGACGCCGTGAGGACGCGGCCAGTTTACGTGCACTGCCAGAGACCTCCCGACTCCCCGTTGTGTAGAGGACAGATGCCGCCGCACAGTTCCTGGATGGCGGCCCATGAGGTCCGCACATTCGTCGAGGGTGTATCCGTGGTGGTAGTGGAGGACCACCACAGCCCGCTGCCGGGACGTCAGCGTGGAGAACGCCTTGTCCCAGTCGGTGTCACTCGCCGCCTCCACGACAGCCGGCACCGAATCCGCCAACGGTGAGACAGCCTGCCGAGATCGAAACATCCGGACCCGCAAGCACCGCCGCACACAGATCGTCGTCAGCCACGCCCGCCGCCGACCCTCATCCCGGACCGCGTCCCACGACTGCCAGGCCGCGAACAACGTCTCCTGGATCGCGTCATCCACATCCCGGCGGTCGTTCAGGATCCCCGCCGCAATAACCGTGAGGCGGCGCAACTCTCCCTGCAGGTAGGCCGCCGCCTCCGGACGCTCGGTCTCTTCCTCCGCCGGGGAGCCCTCCACTGACACGGGCTGGATCATGTCCATATAGACCCGCTCCCGGCTCAGATAGTTGACCCACCGCCAGATTGGCAGGGGTAACTAGAGGACGCTAGCCTCGTGCTACCTGCGCTCTTCACCGGGCACGGCCGTGGTCATCGGTAACCTACCGGATGGCTCGAGGAGGTCGGGGTGGTGAGCAGCGCCTCACGTCGTCTTCCCGCCTGCGGACATTCGAGTTCGTGAGCGCAATCGCCGCGCACGCTTTCGAGGAGCGCACATCTGCATAGCGACCAATCGCTCTCATGACCCAGAGTAGTGGGCGCCAGCTCGTCCTCAGAGATGGTATGAAGATGGCCATGGAACAACATCTCAGCGGGTTGCTGTCGGCCGGCCGCCTCAAGCTCGGCGACGAGCTCTTTCACAAGCTGCGCGGCGGTGGGG
>JBEPVH010000172.1:0-5182 GCA_041691115.1 bacterium
GACCCACCGACGGAGACCGCGGCGGCGGCTGATGCAGTGCCGGACGCAGACCGTGGTCAGCCAGGACCGCCCCTTCTCGGCGTCGCGGACGTCGTCCCACTTCTTCCAGGCGGTGAGGAAGACTTCCTGGACGGCATCTTCAGCCTCGACAGTGACCAGGAACACCGCCTGGCAACCTTCGGAAATCGGTTCGACTGACATCACCTCGGCCCCGGTCCGGATGCGCGTCCCGCGACGCACCGGCGACGGGAAGCGAACCCGGTTGGCACCGTAATTGACGCTCATGCGGAGATTGCCGACATCGAACACCTCGGTGAGCAACGTTGTCCCCACCGACAACGTCAGCCAGCCGTGGGCAATCGTGGTCTCGAAGGGACCGGCCGTGGCTCGCTCCGCATCGACATGAATCCATTGACGATCGCCCGTAGCTTCGGCGAACTGATCAATGGCCACTTGATCCACCTGCTGCCATCGGCTGAAGCCCAGGTGCTCTCCGACCGCTGCCTGCAACGCGTGAATGTCCTCAAAGACACGCATGCCAGGCGCTGCTCCTAACCACGCGGTCCGCCGGCCACGTAGATAGTCTGACCGCTGACGTATTCGGACTCGTCACCACAGAGGAAGGCGATCACGTTGGCGATGTGGTGAGGTTGACCGAGGATACGTCGCGGTGTCTGCTCGAGCACCTGTGCCTTGAAGGCGTCGAAGTCCATGCCCAACCGAGCCGCTGTCGCGCGGGTCATGGCTGTCTCCACAAACCCCGGTGCGACGGCGTTGACATTGATGCCGAAGGGACCGAGCTCGATCGCGAGCGTCCGTGCCATCGCCTGCAGGCCCGCCTTCGCTGCTGAGTAGTTCGTCTGACCGCGGTTGCCCAACGCGGACACGGACGAGAGAAAAACCATCTTGCCGTAGCGTTGCTCGGTCATCGTTCGCTGCGCCGCGCGGGCGAAAGCGAAGGTCCCAGTCAAGTGGGTCTCGAGAACACCATGCCAGTCTTCGTCAGTCATTCGGAAGACCAGGTTGTCTCTGACGATTCCGGCGCAGCACACGAGGACATCGAGCCGCCCGAACGCCGAGAGACACGTCGCCACCGCGGCCTCGGCGGAGGCGATGTCACTGACGTCGCACGCGATGGCGCGTGCTGTCCCGCCGGTTGCGGCAATCCCGGCTGCGACGGAATCTGCCTGCGCTTCATTGATGTCGACGATCGCAACCGCGGCGCCGTCGCTCGCAAACCGCTCCGCAGTGGCAGCGCCGATGCCGCCTGATCCTCCGGTCACCAGAGCGACCTTCCCGACCATGCGTCCGTCCATCACTCTGACACCTCCGCTCCGTTGTTCCGCCTGCTCTCTTTTCGTGCCTCAAGGTCGTCAATGCGCCGCTGCTGGAGGGCCACCGCGTCGGTAGTGTGATGACTGAGTTGGTGAGCGAGAAAGTGATACGAGGCAGCATCCGCGGCGCCACGTTGATCCGCGACGAAGCGGAAGCTCAACTTGGACAGTGCGAGCGCCTCGCGGGGCACCTCGAGGAGGCGGCGGACGACATCCTCGACTGTCGAGTCAAGGTCATCGACTGGAACGGCCCACTGAGCGAGCCCGCATTGCACGGCCTCGAATCCGTTGAGAGTCTCACCGAGCCACAACATACGCTTGGCGAGTTGGTCGTCAAGGCGTCCCATCAGCGTCGGAAGTTCCACGTCCGCGGTTCCGATCGTCGTCGATACATTTGACCCGAAGGTGGCGTCCTCCGCGGCAACGACAAAATCCGCGCCACATACGAACATCAGACTGGCGGCTAGACAGTGGCCCTGCACGCGGCAGACGGTGGGGACGGACAGTTCTCTGAATCGTTGGGCGGGGCGTACAAACAGTTCCAACTCCTGCCGCATGCGCCCCTCCACCGTTGAGGCACGGCGCCGATACTCCTCATTGAACGCGATCTCGCCAAGGTCGTGCCCGGCCGAAAAGGATGGACCCCGGCCCCCCAGCACCACGGCCCGAATGTCGGAATTTCGCTCCGTATCGATGAGGACCGCGTCGAGGCGGCGGAGAAGAGCCGCGTTCTGGGCATTGTGGACGCGTACGCGGTTGAGCCAGAGCCAACGCACGGCACCCCTGTCCTCAACCTCTACCAGCGTGTCGTCCTCACTTTCCATCGGCAGGCCTCCGTCCGGTGGCGACATGGTGCTGTGCGACGGCGGCCGCCGAGCCGCGCACGCCGCCGAATGCGGCCTCGAGTTGGAGTGCTCGCCGATAGTGGAGGTGCAGCCCGTACTCCCAGGTGAACCCGGTGCCACCGTGGAGTTGAATGGCCGCTTCGCACACGCTGCGTGCAAAAGCGGGAGCGGCCCATCCCAGTGCTATCAACACTTTGTCCGCCGTCTCGGTGTCGTTCTCGCGCCACGATTCATCCAGCCTCGACAGAGCCGATCGAAGACTCTCGACCTGCATCGTCATGTCCGCCAGCTGATGGGCAACTGCTTGAAAGGTCGCCAGCGGGCGGCCGAACTGCTCACGATTGCGAGCGTATTCCACCGTTCGCTCGAGACACTTTTCGGCACAACCGAATGCTTCGCCGACCAGAAACGCCCGGCGCCGCCGCAGCAGCAGTGAGACGTCAGGCCCCTCCAACCATCGCAGTTTCGATTCGTCGCCGACGAAACTGACCTCCGAGAATCCCTGCCCGGGGTCGAGAGCTGCGACCGCGGCGATGGCGAGCGCAGGCGACGGAAGCGATTCGATAGCAGCCCGATCCCCTCCGACCAGAGCGATGAGACTCGCGTCAGGCGGCAGCCACGCAGGCAGCGTGGAGGTCGACGCACCATCGCGAGCAACACCATTCGCTCCATGCGGCGCGGGGGTCGGCGCTAGCGCAGTGCCGCCGCGGGTATGACCTTCCAAGGCCTCCGCCAGCCACGCGGCTGCCTGGTGGTCTCCGCGTCGTGCCAGCAGCGCGAGCAGCGGGATGACGGCCACCGCCTCCTCACGCAGAGGAATGGGAACGAGGCGGCGCCCTGCCGCCGCGCCAACAGAGATCAGACCACCGGCGTCGAGACCAATACCGCCGTCGGATTCCTCGAGGGCGACGACAAACCAGCCAACCCTGCGAACGACGTCCTCCGCGGCGACGTTCATCTGCTGATCGCGGGCGGCATGCTCGAGGAGGAGCGGTAGCGAAAGGACTGAGGAGAGTGCTCGGTCCAAGCCGTCCTCGATGGCTTCGATGTCGGCGATCATCGCATCGCTCCGCGTATGCCCAGCAGCTGGGACGCAATCACGTTGCGCTGTATCTCGCTGGTTCCCGAGTAGATGCTCACGGATCGCGAGACGAGGAGGTCATGGGTCCACTCGGTGTCCTCCAACGCGGCATTGGGTCCGAGCAGCTCGTGCGCTACGGAAAACAGCTCCTGGTACACCCTCGCGAGCAGCAGTTTGTCGATCGATGTCGAACCTGGCTGGGTTCTGCCGCTCTGTTGCGCCGCGAGCGTTCGGTAGACCTGCGCGCGGAGCAATTCCAGCAGCGCCTGCACACGACCGATGTCGTGGTACCAGTCGTTCACACCACACAACTGCAGGCGCTCGACCAAATCATCGAGCCGATGCTGCAAACGGATCTGGCGCTCCAGCGTAAACAGCCCTCGCTCGTAGGACAACATCGCCATCGCGATGCGCCAACCATCACCAGGCGAACCGACGATATTCTGAGCCTGGACTTGGACCTCGTCGAGGAAGACCTCGCTGAAATGCTCATCCCGTGCCATGGTGTACATGGGCCGAACCAACACGCCAGGGCTGTGCATGTCGATGATCACGAAGGTAAGACCCTGGTGCCGTGTTGAGCCAGGCTCGCTGCGTATCAACGCGGCGCACCAGCGGGAAATGTCCGCGCGGCTGGTCCAGACCTTCTGACCGGTGATGACCAAGGATTCCGCCTCGCGCCGGCCTCGAGTCGAGACCGCGGCGAGGTCGGAGCCAGCCCCCGGCTCGGAGAATCCCTGGCACCACAGCTCGTCGCCACCGAGAATCGGCGAGATAAATCGCCTGCGCTGCTCGGGTGTGCCGAAATCCATCAGAAGGGGCGCGACGGTGAACAATCCCACCCGGTTGATCAATTCCGGCATCCTGCTGGCAGCCAGCTCTTCAGCGAAGACGGCCTCGGCGCTCAACGTCCTCCCGGCACCGCCGTACTCGCGCGGCAGAGAAAGACCGATGAAGCCAGCCTCGTGAAGCGTGCGTTGCCATGCAATGAGCGCTGTATTCCGAGCGTGATGCTCGCGCGGCGGCTCGCCCACTTCGTGCTCCTGGAGCCACAGGCGCAACCGAGTACGCAGGACCTGATCTTCGTCAGTGAATCGCAGTGTGGGGACGAGCGTCGTCATGGCAACGCCCACCGAACGGCCGATGACTCGAGACAACCCAACCCGGCATCGATCAGCAGTGGCACCGTGTCACCGAGGCGATCGAAGCCCCCGCCGACCGTCTCCCCGGACAAGAACCGGGCGTGGATCCCTTCGACGATCACGGCCAGTTTGTAGTGGGCAAACGCGAGGTACCAGCCTAGTCCTTCGACGTCGGAACCACCCGCAGCCGTGTAATCGAGTACCAGTTTCTCGCGGCTGGCAAATCCAGGTCTGCTGGTGATGGCCTGGATGTCGATGATCGGCCGGCCCGACGACGGACACCAATACATCAGGAAGGTGCCAAGATCGGCGAGCGGGTCGCCTATCGTGGCCATCTCCCAGTCGACGACAGCGCTGATGGCGCCGGGGTCGGACGAGTCCAGAATCACGTTGTCGAGCCGGAGATCGCCGTGCACCAGGACCGGTGGTCGCTCCGGTGGCATCGTGGATGTCAAACGGCGCTGCAGTTCGGTCACCGTCGTCAAAGTCCGAGTGGCCGACCGCACCCATTGGTCGTGCCATCGCCGCAGTTGTCGTTCGAGGTAGCCAACCGGGCGTCCGAGCGTGCTCAACCCGACGGACTGCCAGTCCACCCGGTGCAGTGTGGCAAGCGTCGAAACCAGCGCGAGAGAAACCCGTGCGGCCTCGGCGTCGGACAACGCCCCGGCGTCGTGCAGATCACGGACCACCACACCATCGATCCGCTCCATAACGTAGAAGGGCACGCCCAGCACTTCTGTCTCGGCGCAACGAGCCAGAACGTGCGGAACGGGAACGGCC
>JBEPVH010000173.1:0-5154 GCA_041691115.1 bacterium
AGAGACAGGTGTGACCTCGCGGCCATAGCCGACGGCGGGAAAGACAGCATCTCCGATGACGACGCGTGAATCGCCGATGAGAGTGCAGCCGGCACGTTCATAGAACGTTCGCGCTTTCGCATCGCGCAACGTCCACACCTCGAATCTGCCCATGTTGCGGTGCTGCAGTACTGCCAGGGCGGCGTCCCACAGACGGGCGCCCACACCAATGCCCTGGCTGTCGGGGCGCACGTACAGGGCTGCCACCTCACCGATCCCGGGCTCCAGGAGTCCCATTCCGACCAGCCCCACAACCTCGCTGTCGACGACGGCGACGAGGGTTCCGGCGGCGCCGGTGCGGCGTGGCGTCCAGTCCCCTTGGAGTTCCTCAGTGCCGTCGAAGACGGAGTCGATCACCTCTGGATCGATGACGCCCTTGAAGGCAAGATGCCACGCGCGCCGGAGGACGTCGACGCGCGCCTCGGCGTCCTCATCTCGGGTCCAGCGGATCTCGATCTCCACGGAGCGATTCTGCGACGCCGTACCGCCTTGAGGCCTGGCTCGGGCTCAACTTGATAACGCTGAGGTTGAAAACGTGATAACACCACTGTCACAATGATCAGACGCAGCAAACACGAGGAGGAAGAGATGAAATCCACAATCGATTCTGATGTGAGGCCGGTAGTCGCCTCGAGAACGGGGACAGGACGGCTCACGCTGACCCATCCTGTACGCGCCTATGCGATGACCCGCAACCCCTTTGCGATCGCAGCCGTACTACCCCTGATCGTGATGGCGGTGCTCGGTGTTGAGGTAGCCCTGCTCTTCGAAGCTGATCCGTATGCCATCTGTGGCGGCCTGCTCGTCGCCACCGCCGGCCTGCTCCTGATCCCGGCGATCAACCTGCGCGGCAGCCTCACGCTGACCCACGACGGTGTCAGCTTCGAGCGCGGCAAGCAGGGCTTCACCGCACCGTGGGAGCACATCGCGGGCCTCGTCTACCGCCGCGAGTCCGGTGTCTGCCTCGAGGTCGTGCACCCCGAGATCTACAGCACCAAGAAGAACGGCGTCAAGGGCATCCGCATGCCTGGTGGCCTTCGCGCCGAGCCCGGCAAGTCGGCGATCGTGCCCCTGCGCCTCTTCGGTGATCGTCAGTTCTCGATCCTGTACGACGTCCGCGAGCGCCTGCCCCAGGATCGTTGCCGCGAGGCCCTCGACCGCGCCAGCATTCGTGGCTCGGGTCGCATCCTCGCCGTTTACGCGCTGACCACAGCCATCTGCTGTGCCGCGCTCTTCGCGTCGATGTACGCCATCACGCACTGACCTATCCTCCACCCGCCGCTCCCGGACGGCGGGACACGGGAGGGCCCGGATCCTCGTGCCGGGTCCTCCCTCTCATGCCCGGACAAATTGCTCGTACGATTGAATGTGCTGAAGTCCGCGATCACGTCACGGAGTTACAACGCGGCGTACTGACGGGGCGCTGGCGATCACACAATGGGGCCGACCACTTATTGAGGGCCTTTCTGTGTCCCTGCGGATTCACCGGTTCGTCGTCTCACTGATCAGCGTTACGTTGAGCTTCCTCGCGTTCACCCATCCGGCGTACGCGACCGACATCATCGGTGGCGGGTCACCTCCCAGCTCGGGGGGCCTGAGCGGAGGCGGCAGCGGTGGCAGCAGTTCGCTGACGCCCAACGGTTGCGGCGGACCCAACGGCTTCGTGGTCGTCTACAACGAGCACGGCGCCAATGGCAGCGGCGGCCAGTGGGGACCTGTCCCTAGTGCCGGCGGCAGCTACCCGAATGGAGCTGCGCTGCAGAACTTCTTGTATCCGGCGGCGGTTCCCTTGCACGACATGGCCTTCAAGATCATTCCCACCGGCGGGCGCGCTGGTTATGCCTATGGCCCGTCTGCGCTCTCACGCGGCTGGGACCCGTCCACCAGTACCGGGGTTCCGGCCGGATGGTCCTCCTTCGGGGCATGGATCACCGCCCTTGGCGGCGGCAGTGGCGGATGGGACAACAACTACCCTGTGCCCGACTACCTGCCGTCCTGGGCTTGCTACTCCGGCAACCCCGCATACGCAGGCTTCGCGCCGATCAACGTCAGCTGGCCGTTGACACGGCCGCCGGCACTTACCCAGACGGATTTCACAACGGCGGCCCTTGTCGGCGACAACATCACCGCCTCTCTGAAGAACTGCTCGAGGCTCGTGCAGGGTCCCGGTATCAATCCGACGAAAGGCCCCTCGCTGCCCGCCAGTACCTGGCGCATCAATTCACCACTGGGCGTGCTTCTCAATCAACCGGGTCAGCCGGTGCTCACCCCCGGCGATAGCTGCCCCAACGCGGGAACCGACTACCGAGACAACACCGACTGGCAATGGAACCTCCACGAGGAACCGGTTGAGAGCGCTCAGCCTAGCTGTGGCTCAGGGTCCGGTTCGTTCAAATGGGACTGGAAGCCGTACTCCTTCACCAGCCGCAACAATTTCTGCACCGGTGGACCAACGGACAATCCCGTCTATTGGCACGTGCTCGACAACCCGCCTGGCCTCTCGGTGCGGGTGGCCGTTCACTGGCAGTACTACTGCTGGGGCAACATCTTCTTCAAGCCCGGCAACGAGACGCAGAGCTTCGGCACCTACACATCAATCACGCTCACCTTCGCGGCCGCCCTCCCCAATCCCACCATTCCCACCGTGACGGTCAACTGCGATGGGCAGTTCAACACCACATCGCCATTCACCGCTCCCATACCCATCCAACAGATCGAGAGCCTGGCTAAGTGATGTCGGCGTATCGGTGACGACTCTGGTCGGACAACCGGATCGTTCGGCCGTCGCGGATAATCGGCATATGTCCAGTGTCCTGCGTCGGCGGCTCGCCGCCGGCATCGCAGCCATCGCGGTTCTCGCCGCGTGCGGCACGCCCACGGCCACTAGGACTCCTCCGCGTCCGACCGATCCCGGCGGAAGCGGAGGAGCAGGCCCGTCGTTCCCGATCTTCGACGGCAACGCCGCCCCGACGGTGCTCACCGACACCGTGATCACGCTGCATCCGGTCCTCTACGGCAACGCGGGCAATCCATGCAAGGGCGCGATACAGACAACGGGCGACAGCCGGGGCGTCAGCGGCGACTGCAACGCGGCGCTGGCGGCGGCAGGAATAGACATCGCCCCGGGACAGGACATGATGACCACCTACCCCTGGATCAAGACGGCGCGCATCGCCAAGGGATTCGACCCGGCCAGCGCCAACGTGGTCGCCAACGGTTACTTCGTCACCCAGACGCTGCGGACATACGCGGTCGGCAGTGTCCAAAGCCGACTGCTGTCAGATATCGACGGTCCGGCGGCGCTCATTGACCCCCTGGACAAGCTGATGCTCAGCGGCAAGGTGAAGTACGCCGAAGTGGACACATGTGGCTATCCCACAACCCTTCGCGTCATCTACAGCAACGAGAAGATCCGCTCGTATCTCAACGGCATCGGATTCATCGCGTCTGGTGACATCGTCGTTGTCGCCACCTACCCAGCGTGCCCCAAAGGCGTGGTCCTCACCATGACCGACGGCACCAAGAAATCGATCCTGCAGCATCCCAAGCCGGTGAGCATCGTCTTCAACGGCTCCATGACGGACGTGCCCCCGCTCGGCACACTGTGGCGCACTGACGGCTGGGCGTCCTGCGGTCCCGATGCACTACAGGCCGCCTGCACCTAGCAGGCCGGCTATAAAGGGCCGCGATGCACCCGCGAGGCGGCGCGCGGCGGCAACTCCGTGGTGCGCTCGCGAGAGGCGATGAGGTCGGCAACGAGCCCGGTCCACCCTGTCTGATGTGAGGCGCCGAGGCCCTTACCGTTGTCGCCGTGGAAGTATTCGTGGAACGGAACCAGATCGCGCCACAGCGGGTCGTCCTGGAACAGCGGAACGTCGCCGAAGACGGCGCGGCGGCCCGCGTCATCACGGGTGAAGATCGACGTCAGACGCCGCGCCAAATCCGCGGCAACATCGTCCAGGTGCATTTGCGTGCCGGATCCGGCTGGATGCTCCACGGTGTAGTCATCGCCGAGAAAACTGTGGAAGCGGCGCAGCGCCTCAACGACCAGATAATTCACCGGGAACCACACGGGTCCACGCCAGTTGGAGTTACCCCCGAACAGCGCCGTTCGTGATTCCCCGGGCTCGTACTCGAGATGAGCTTCGGCTCCGCCGACGCTGATGATCAGCGGGGTGTCGCGGTGCGACTGTGAGAGAGCGCGCAGCCCGTACGGCGACAGCAGATCTCCTTCCGACAGCACGCGACTGAGGATTCGTCGCAGCCTGTCGGGGTCGACGATGGAGAAAAGATGACGCCGCGTCTTGCCCCGGCCGTGAACGTGGGAGATGACGCGCTCGAACTCCGGTTTGTTGGCCAGGAACCATTCGAGGCGGCGGCTGAAGTGCGGCAGGGACGCCGCAACACCGGGCTCGAGAACTGTGACACCGCAGAGGGCGATGAGGCCGACGATGGAGTGCGCCCGAATCGGCACGTGCTCACCGTCGGCGAGATGCAGCACGTCGTAGTAGTAGCCGTCTTCCTCGTGCCACAGACCTTGCCTGTCCATGGCCACAGCGATATAGGCGAAGTGTTCGAAGAACTTGGTGGCCACATCCTCGTACGTAAGGTCATGGCCCGCCAGTACAAGCGCCAACTCCAAAAGGTTGAGGCAGTACATCGCCATCCATGCCGTGCCGTCGGATTGCTCCAGATGACCGACGCCGGCGGGAAGCTTGGAACGGTCGAAGGCACCGATGTTGTCGAGGCCGAGGAAGCCGCCCTCGAAGACGTTGTTGCCCTCGGCGTCCTTTCGATTCACCCACCACGTGAAGTTGATGAGCAGTTTGTGGAAGAGGCGCTCCAGGAAGTCATAGTCCTCCGAGCCGTCGATTTCAAAAACACGTAGAGCCGCCCACGCATGAACGGGCGGGTTGGCGTCGTCGAAGCTCCATTCGTAGGCGGGCAACTGGCCGTTGGGATGCATGTACCACTCGCGGCACAGAAGGATCAGCTGGCGCTTGGCGAATCCCGGATCGACATGCGCCAACGCTACGCAATGGAATGCAAGGTCCCATGCTGCAAACCACGGGTATTCCCACGTGTCAGGCATGGAGATGACGTCAAGGGCCTGTC
>JBEPVH010000174.1:0-5112 GCA_041691115.1 bacterium
GAGCGCGGTGATGTGGGGGTGTCCTGCGAGGGGCTGAAGGGCGAGGCGCCGCGCTCCCTGGCGTTCATGCCGTCAGGCGCGGACGTGGGTATCGCCGACTTTGCATCGATGCTGTCGGCATCGCACGCTCAGCCCGCGGCGGCTGCCGAGCCCGCCACGGAGCGCACTGGCCCCGTGCAGCCTGCCACGCGGCACCTCGAGGATCTCGAGCCCGCGGTTGCAGAAGCACCACCTCCCCCCGACTTTGAAGCCATCGTCGCCGAGTTGGTGTCCATCGGCAATCGCTTCCTTGGTCCCGATTGGGTGGTGCTTGACCCCGTCCTCGCCGATGCACCGCGCACGGCGGCAGGACTCCGCGGCGCCATCTCTGCTATCCGCAAGTCCGAGGTGCCCAATCAGACGCCCGAAGTGGTGACGTCGATGGCCCGGGCGATGCTCCTCTACGTGGCCGACAGGGTCAGCGCCGTCTGATTTCGCCGGTGGCACGGACATCGGCAGGACAGTGGCAGCACGTGGTGCTGTTTGTCCGTGTCGTGTCCCTCCGAGGGGACTAATCTCGCCCGCTCTTCACTGAGCGCAACCCGATTTGAGGTGGCGTCGTTGATCTCCGACGAGCGGTTCCAGCAGGCAGTGGCGACGGCGTCGGACGACCGCATGTTTGCTCACGTGCCTGTCGACTGGTGGGATGCCCCAGCACAGGTGTGGCGCCCGTCTGTTCTGGAGTCGCGCAGTGAGGGCGAGACCACCCACGCATCGATCATGGCGCCCGGCCTTGACGAACAGAGTGTCACCGAGGTCAATTACGTCGCCAAGCGCGTAGCCATCTCGGAACTGCGGCCGTCGCGCCTTGTTGATGAGGCCATCGCACAGTTCTTCACAACGCGCTACACGCTTGAACTTGTCGACACGCTGATGCCCTGCCTCGACATGGCGTCGACCGAGGAGCGCAACCAGCTCGACATCGTGCTCAACGATCTGCTCGAGGTTTACACGACCTCATACGAGACATGGCTTCAGGCGTATGCGCGCGGCAGCCGGGAGGGGCTTGCCGTTGATGCAGCGTGGGACGACCATGCCGTTGATGCGGCGCTGCTGCCGCGTCGCCGCCGTCTCCTTGCCGGCAGCAGCGACATCTTCACGGCGATCGAGGCCGAGGCCCGGCGCGGCGCCATCGACTGCTCGCCGGTGGCGCTGTGGGATGAAGAGGCGCGCATCTGGCGCCCCACCATGATGCTCGGCGCCACCGGTGATGCCGAGCAGTTCTCGCCCGGCGCCCGCGTCGACGTGCTGGTGCCCGGCGAACCTGTTGACGTCATCGCCGTCTCGGGCGCGATGTTGCAGCCGCTGGAGATCGCCGACACCTGCTTCTCGCTCATCGCCATCCCTGTGCTGGCGCGCGACTACCTGCGCATGCATGACGCACTCAAGGCGGCGGGATTCGACGCCACCGATGCGGCCGCCCATCCCTTCGTGATCTCGTTCGCGCGCATGCTGGCAGGCGCCGCCGACGAGTGGAGCGGGCTCTTTGAGGATGGTCTGCCGGGTGCTGCCCCCGAACCCCGTGTCACGCCGCTTCATCCCACACAGTGGGGTCTCACGTTCGGCGACAATGAGCGAGTACGCGACGAGCGCGTGAGAGGGTAGGGCGTGGGGTCGGAGATCTTCGAGGCGTATGAGGCCATCCTCACCAGGGATGACCCGGCGCTGGCGGGCGTCTTCCGTTCAATCGACGGCGAACTCCGCGAGATCTTCTCCCAGCTCGACGGCCACAAGCTGCGCCTTCGCGCCACGCTCGTCTACGACGATCGCAGCCGCTTTCCCGGGGCTCCCGAGATGCGCCGCTGGCGGCCCACCGCTGAGGTCATCTCCGAGGACGGCGACCTTGGCGGAATCAGGGTGGAGCCCGGCCAGATGGTGGTTCTCACCGACCGCGGTTTCCCGGCGACGCTGGAAAAGGTCTCCAACGACCTGGTTCACCCCGCCTCTGGCAATTACTCGGAGTGGTGCCAGGGTGCCTTCCAATTGGTGCAGATGATCGGCAGGTTCATCCAGGGATATCACTCCCTCGAGGAGCAGGGCGGCGACGCCCAGCAGATTCGTGAGCATCCCAAGATGCAGGAGATGGCGGCAGCCATCCACGCAGCATCGGTTCAGTTCTCAGCTTCCTACCACGAGGGCATCACGCTCCCCGTACGCCAGCTGGCGCCTCCGCCCGGGTCCCGGCAGTTGCCCCCGGCTCTGTGGCTGCAGCGTCACGCCGTCGCCGACCGCGGACTCTAGGACTTTCGCCTAGCACAGTCCCGGCGTACGTGGTCGTTTGTGCCACAAACGACAGTAACGGCGTCATGGCCAGCGGCAAAATATTGGTTCATATTGGTTCGCGCCACCAGCCATTGGGTTGGGCGAGCGCCTAACACGCCACAGTTTGTGGCTGCCAATCGCAACACAGCCACTGCGTTGCAGCCCATTGTGCGCAGACCCCTTGTCAGACCCCTGTCAAAAGGCGCAGTATCCCGCCACCACATAAGGGGTCAGGCACATGAGTAACGCCAGCCTCGTCGTCCGGCAGTACGAGACAGCGACCGGCCTGTCCGAACGTCTCGGGCGCGCGCTCACTGAGCTGATCCGTGTGCACAAGCGCCTCCCCGGTGCGGAAACGCTGTCCGTCGAAGACCTCGCCGCGGCTCGCAAAGACGTGCGTGACATTGTCTCCGCGGTGGAGCGTGCACTGACGGGCGAATGGGGTGATACTCACGCGCACCACGACGCAATCACCGTCCCTGACGGTCTTGCGACATGGTTGCAGGCAGCGCACCAGGGAGACGCAGTGAGACCCCACGACCTAGCTCGCGTCAGCTCCCGTCTCGGCACGGCGCCGGACACCATCGACGACAACGACATCGCGGTTCTTGAGCGTCTCTCGCGCATCGTCGATGCTCAATCGGTTCACCTGTTTCACCGCTTGACGCAAGAAGCCGGAACGAGGTAGCTGCCATGCAAGAATTTCAGCGTGGTCTCCTAGAGGATTTGCGGGGACGTGCTGCTGCGCTGCAGACACGTCTCGATCCGGCTGCGAAGGATGTAGATACACAGGCGCGCGCCAGTGATGTGCAGCGCGCTTTGGCCCGCATTGAGCAGACGGCTGATCGCATGCTTGCGGATCCGTCGCTGGCACGTCCCGAGCTGAACCGGCAGCACCGCGAGGTCTACCAGCGTCTCACCGAAAATCTCTTCATCATTGAGAGTTACCTGGTGCCGCCGCTGGAGCGCTTCACCGAGCACGACAGGCGTCTTACGCGCCTCGTCAAGAAGCTCGGAGAGCAGATCAACTGGCCGCTGCCGGCACCGATCGTGGTCGCCGACTCGTCGCAGTACTACATGACGTTCCCCGCGTTCGGCCTTATGAAAGTGCCGGCCGCCGAGGACGAGAACATGCTGGCGTACCCCGACCTCGTCCATGAGATGACCCACATCCTTCTGACCAAGGAGCGCGGCCGTCTCCTTGGTGACTTCGTCAATGTGCTGGGCGACTACGTCGCCGAGCAGCAGAAGGTGCCGGGTGCTGCACCGTTGCCGCCGCATCTCTTCGAGCAGTGGCGTTCGATGTGGCTCGAGGAGTTCGTGTGCGACATGGTTGCCGTGTACGCAACCGGTCCTGCCTTCGGTGCGCAGCACATCCGTCTCATCTCGGGCATGCCGTCCCGCGCCTACCAGTACGGCAAGTCGCATCCGCCCGACGAGGCGCGCGTGCGCTCCGCCGCCGCGGTGCTTCGGGCCATGGGCAAGGAGACCGACGCCGCCGACGTCGACAAGTTGTGGAAGGACTACGCGCCGACCACGGGTGAGGCCAAGCCCCCGGACTACGACCGCGTTCTGCCCGACGTTCTGGTCGACGCTCTTGCCAAACGCGTCGTCGCCGGCGCCCAGCAGCTGGGCCTTCGTGCATACGACGCGCCTGAGGCGAGCAGACCCGATGACGTGGTCGGTATGGTTGCCGAGGGCTGGCGCCGCTTCCGCGCCAATCCCACCACATTCAGGACTTGGCAGCCGGCGCGGCTACGACTTCTCTGGAAGCAACTCGGTCTCGACGGCCCCGCCGTTCGCGACATCAGCAGCACAACTCCGCCGGCACTGCCGCCGCGGATCGACGAGATCGGGCCCCGGCTCCGGCCCACGACACCACTGCGACCCCTGCGAGCAGGCAACGAACTCGCGGCGTAACTCACAGCCCTTCCTCTCGGACTGGCGGTCTCTTCGGAGCCGCCAGTCTCTTTTTTAGGGGCATGCGGTGAGATCCGGCTGTAGCATCTCGGTCCATGCCTGACGAAGCACCCGTTGCTACGCGCCGTCCCATAGCAGCACTCGTCGTGCTCGCGCTGGGCACGTTCATGACGCTGCTCGACCTGACCATCGTCAACGTCGCCTTCCCTCGGATCTCCGACGGGTTGCACGCGTCGCTCGACGAGATCCTCTGGGTGCAGAACGCTTACTCGCTGGTGTTTGCCGTCCTGCTCATCACCATGGGCCGCGTCGGCGACATCTTCGGTCCGCGCACGCTGTTCGTCACCGGACTGGGCCTCTTCACCCTGGCATCGCTGGCCGCCGGCTTGTCGAGCTCGGGGCTCGAACTGATCATGGCGCGGGCCGGGCAGGGCCTCGGTGCTGCGATTCTGGCGCCGCAAGGACTGCCGATCCTGTTGACGTTGTTTCCGCCGGAGAAGCGCGGCGGTGTCTTCGCAGTCTTCGGTGTCCTTGCAGGTCTGGCGGTACTGGCGGGGCCCACGCTGGGTGGCTTCCTCGTCACCAACTACGGCTGGCCCTCGATCTTCTACGTCAACATTCCTGTCGGTATCGCCACCATCATCGCCGCGTTTGTGCTGGTGCCCGACATCCGTCCCGGTGTGCGCCACAAACTTGACTGGACAGGTGTCGGCCTGGTGACGCTGGGTCTTCTCGGCCTTGTCTACGGCCTCATTGAAGGTCAGCGCTACAACTGGAGCACGATCTCCGGCGTCGTCAGCATCCCTCTCATCCTCATCGGTGGTGCTGTATTCCTCGCCATCTTCTTCCTACACCAGGCGAAGAACCAGGACAACGAACCCCTGATGCCTG
>JBEPVH010000175.1:0-5073 GCA_041691115.1 bacterium
GCCAGGAGCAGTGCACCCGGCGCCGGCTTGCGCAGCGGGTCGACATACGTGTAGCCGGCGACATTGCCGTCCGGCATGCCGAAGGCGATGACAGGCAGGACATCCTCGCCCAGGGCCCGGGCCACCCGCCCGATCTCGTAGGTCATACGGCCGGCGTCGTGGAATCCATGGGCCACGCCGCCCTGGTTGGTCGCCAGGGCGAAACGAAGCGAGGGATCAGCACTGCGGAGTTCAGCGATGTATTCGCGCACGCCGGGGATCCAGTCCCAGTCGGCTTCCGCGCTGCGGCCGGCGAAGGCTGTCCTCTCGCCTTCCCCGCTGAGGGTGTGGACCAACGTCCCGTCAACATCGAGAATGATCAGGCGGATCTGGGGGTCCACGCCTTCGAACGCTACCGGACGGACGCGGACATTCCGCGGACGAACGACCTGGCGAGCACATAATCCGGCATCGCTGGAGGAGGTCCGGGTGAGCAACAGGGTGACGCCGCCGTGTGAGGCCGAGGGCTGCAGAAGCCCCGGATTCATTGCGTGTGCCTATCGCGACCGCGCGGGAGCGGAATGCACGACGCACTGGTGCTCGACGCATGCCGCCTCCTATGCCGGCCATCGCTACTGCCGGCGTCACGCCGATACGCTCGCCGGCCTGTCCACACCGTTTGATGGGACACCTCCCCTGCCGCTTGTCGACAACCGTGCTGCCTCGCTGCTCCATTGGATGGCCGGTTTGCTGGAAGAGCCGGTCCGCGGTCTCTTGGAAGAGCGCCGCCGCGCCCTGACTGAGAACCTGGTGACCGATCACCTGGGTGCAGCCGGGCCGCCCACAGACCCTGACGCTGAGAACCGGGAATGGGTGCGGCGTTGGCAGCTGGTCGAGCACACCACCGGCCACGCCACGATCACCGTCAGCCTCGCCGTCGATGAGGCCGACCAGAAGAAGGTCACCGTCGCCGTCAACGGGACGCCGGTGCATACCGGTGAGCCGCCCTGGATCGGCCGCGGCGAGAAGACCGATGCAGGTGCGATGAAGCGGAGCCGACGGGAGTACCTTGAGACGCTCGTCGCTGCTATCGAGGCCGATCTCGATAGGCAACGCCCCGTCACGGGGCGCTGAGCGCCGCGAATTCCGTACCCTGTGAAGCCTCCGGGTCGGCTGCCCCGGACAGGCTCGAGGGAGGTGTGCTGTGCGCGTCGCGATTGTCGGAGGGACCGGATTCGTCGGCGCTCACACGGCCAGGGCCTTTCTCGATGACGGTCATGAGGTGGTACTCGTGGCACGCGGCGTCCGCCGCCGGGCCACCCGCCAGGGAGTGACGCGCGTCCGCGCCGACGTCACAGGGCCCGTCGCCACCCTGTCCGAAGCCTTCCGCACCTGTGATGCAGTAGTCAACCTCGCCGCCATCGCACGCGAGACGGGCGATCAGAAGTTCGACGCCATCAACAACGTTGGCGCCGCCAATGTCGCCGCGGCCGTCAAGGCGGCAGGTGTGCCCCACCTCGTCCATCTGTCGGCGCTCGGCGTCGGCCCCGAACCTCATCTCGAATTCCTCAAGAGCAAGTGGGACGGCGAGCAGGCGGTCCGCCGCAGTGGTGCTCCGGTGACCGTCGTCCGCAGTTCCATCGTCTTCGGCCCCGGCGACCTCTTCGCCACGCGACTGGCTCGGATCATCCGAATGAGCCGCGTTGTCGCCCCCATCGTCGGCTTGGGCACGACACCGTTGCAGCCGATTGCCGTCGCCGACCTGGCGAAGATCCTCGTGATCACCGCAGGGCGCACGCCGCAGCGCGGGACAATCGAGGTCGGCGGCCCCGAGCACTTCACGTACAAGGAATTCGTCGGCGAGATCAAGCGCGCCATCGGTGTCCGGCGCTTCGATCTTCATGTGCCGGTGAACGCCGTGATGCCGGCAGCAGCCGTGCTGACATTTCTGCTGCCCAACTCGCCGGTCACCCCTGATGAACTGCGCACCCTGACGCGGCCCCTGGTGACCCGGCCGGATTCGGTGATGAAGCACTACGGCTTCGCGCCGGCACGCTTCGCCGATGCCTCGGCGTACCTGCACGACTCATGACTGTCGCCGAGCGCATCAGCGCGCTGGGCCTGACGCTGCCGCAGGTGGCAGCGCCCGTGGGTTCCTACGCCCCCGCCAGCCTCCTCGGCAATGTCCTGTTTCTGTCCGGCCACATCTGCCGCCGCAACGGCACCGTTGTCCCGGGCAAGGTGGGCCATGGCGAGCGCCATGACAAGGCGCACGGTGCTGAACTGGCAAAGCTCTGCGCATTGGAGTTGCTCGCCACCATCGATGCGGCCGTCGGCTTGGACCAGGTTCGACGGATCGTCAAGGTGACGGGATTCGTCAACTGCACGCCCGACTTCACCGAACTGCCGACAGTCATCAACGGCGCGTCAGACCTCTTCGTTGCCGTGTTCGGTCCGGAGATCGGTGTGCACGCCCGGAGCGCCATCGGTGCCGCGTCGCTGCCCCTCGATGCAGCCGTCGAGATAGAGGCCATCGTCGAAGTCGCCGTCTGACGCGTCGTCGTCAGTGCGGCGGTAGAACGTAGGGACGCTTCACCACTTCGTCGAGAACGAAGAGCGTCTGCGTGGCTCGCACCTCTTCCATTGCCTGCAGACGATCAAGAATCACATCGCGCAGGTGCTCAACGTCGGTGACGCGCACCAAGACGAGGATGTCGTACTCCCCCGTCGTCAGAGCACAGAACTCAACCTCGGGCATGGCGGCGATGCGGTCGCGAAGAATTCGCCACGAGGGCTGGCGCATGGCGATGAGGATGAGAGCCGTGACACCGAGTCCCAACCGGCGGGGATCGACCCGCGCGGCGAAGCCCTCGATGATGCCCTCGCTGCGCAGCCGTTCCAGCCGCGAGTAGGCACCGGCGCGGGAGATACCCGCCTGCGCCGCCAGAGCCGCGACGGACATTCGGCCGTCCACACCGAGAGCTTCGAGCAGTGTGAAGTCGGTGGCGTCGATGGAAGCGGCGGCAGTCCGTCCAGCGGAAACGCCTGCGGGCTCATCGTGTCTAGACATCCTGCCGACTGTACCTCGTATGACCGGACATATTGTCCATGTGACGGGATTTCCATGGCATTCCGAAGCACAAAAAGTGGAGAATTGAGGCGATATATCCACGAGCCATGCCCCCCGGAGGTCAGGCAATGAGCACAGTTCTCACGGACGCTGAAAGTCGGCCGTCCGTTGGTCCCGGCTGGGACACCTTCTATGACCAGGTCAAGGAGGTGGTGCTGCAGCATCCCGTCGTGACCCACAACGACTACTGCATCTGGTTCGCCAAGGGCGATGCCAACCGCGCCCAGGTCCGCGATCTGGTGCAGCAGTTCTCGGTGTTCAGCAACCTGTTCATCGTTGCCCAGTTGCTCAAGACCATCAACGCGCCGACGATGGAGCAGGCGCGTGAGTCGTGCGAGATCCTCGTCAACGAGCTCGGCGTCGTCTTCAACTCCGGCCGCACCTCGCCGTCGGCGCCGACGCGCACCGATGCCGAGAAGGACCGCGAAGGCGATCCCGAACTGGTGTCCACCGAAGGCACCGTCGACGGTGGAACCTACCGCTTCACGGCTCGCCACTTCGAGTGGCTCGTCAAGGTCGGCGAGGCAGTCGGCCTCGGATTCAACGACCTCGGCAAGCGCAAGCTGGGACGCGACTCCACTCTCTTCTTTACAGATGAGCTGTCGCGCGTCTACGGCGCCGACGACCCCGACACTGCAGAGGGCGCGTCCTTCGCCGTTGAGAACTGGGCGGCTGCAGGGTTCTGGAAGGAACTCATCGCCGGACTTGAGTCGTTCAAGGCCCGCGAGTGCCCCGACCTGCGACTCGCATTCTTCACGTGGCACGACCGCGTTGAGGATCAGCACGCGGCACACACGCTCGACGAATTGCGCCTGGCGTTCTCCCGACCTGGTTTCAATGAGGAGAAGTTCCTCGCCGGTGCCCGCGAGATGCTCGACGGCGTGAAGGCGTTCTGGGACGGCCTCGAGGCCAAGCGTAAAGAACTCGCCGCCTAGGCATCGCCATGACCGACACCATCGCGACTCCGGAAGAAATCGCCACGCCGGTGCTCAAGGGCACCGACCATGTCGAACTGTGGGTGGGTAACGCGCGCCAGGCGGCGCACTACTACCGCTCCGCATTCGGCTTCGACGTGATCGGCTACGCCGGTCCGGAAACGGGAGTCCGCGACAGGGCGTCATACGTCCTTCAGCAGGGCAAGGTTCGCATCGTGCTCACCGCCCCTCTGCAACCCGAGGGAGAGATCGCCGACCACGTCAATCTCCATGGAGACGGCGTCCGGACGATCGCCCTCGGGGTTGAGGACGCAAGGGCTGCTTTCAACGCAGCTGTGACCCGCGGCGCCATTCCCGTCGGTGAACCGCAACGGTCCGAGGATGACAACGGTGTCATCACCCACGCCACGGTACGCAGCTTCGGCGACGTCGTGCACACGTTCGTCGAGCGCGATGAGTACAGCGGCGTTCACTGGCCCGGTTACCGCAGCGAGGAGCGCACCGGCGGCGGCGTCGGCCTCCGCTTCATTGATCACACGGTGGGCAATGTCGAGAAGGGCGCCATGGACGACTGGGTGTCGTTCTACAGCGATGTCTTCGGGTTCAACGTCTTCCAGGAATTCGACGAGAACGACATCGCCACCAAATACTCCGCGCTGCGCAGCAAGGTGACCCGCGATCCGCGCACGCAGATCACGTTCCCGATCAATGAGCCGTACGTCGGCATCAAGAAGTCGCAGATCCAGGAATACCTGGACTACTACCGCGGCTCCGGTGTGCAGCACATCGCTGTGCACACGGACGACATCATCGCCACGGTGTCAGCGATGCGTGAACGCGGTGTCGAATTCCTTCGCGCCCCCGACGAGTACTACCAGGCGCTGGGAAACCGCGCGGACGGCATCGACGAGGACCTCGACAAGCTACAGCACCAGAACATCCTCATCGACCGCGACGACGAGGGCTATCTACTCCAGATCTTCACGCGGCCCGTCGCCGACAGGCCGACCCTCTTCTTCGAGGTCATCC
>JBEPVH010000176.1:0-5042 GCA_041691115.1 bacterium
GTCCCTGGGTGCCGGACGGCGCCGTGTCGTATCCCGGAGGCGCCTGCTGAGGTGGCGGCTCCACGCCGGCAGGGGGCGTTTCGTAGCCGATGGGCGCCTCTGGCGGCGCAGTTGGCTCAAAGCCGGGCCCCGTGTTGTAGCCAGGTGGCGCCGTCTCGCCGAAGGGCGCGTCGTATCCCGGAACCGAACCGCCAGGGGCTGGCGCGTCATATCCGGGCACGCCACCGCCGGGCGCGGGTGCGTCATATCCCGGAACCGATCCGCCTGGAGGCTGCAGGGGTTCGGGCGGCAGACCAGTCGGTGTCGGTTCGGAGCCGGGGAACTCAGGCGTGCCGGGGTACTCGGAAGGGAACTCCGTTTCGCCGCCCGGCTCGACACTGGGCACTTCCGGCGGCGAGCTGGGGTCATACGGCGCCTCGTACGGCTCGGGAATCGTAGGTTCGGGGCGGGGCGCCGCCGTTGGGTAATCCGGTTCGGGCAGACGTGGCCCGGTTGGATACTCGGGATCGGGGAGTTGCGGTGCTGTGGGTTCGACAGGTCGCGGCGCCGTCGGATAGTCCGGGGGAGTGTCAAACGGTCGCGTTGGCGGCGGCTCCACCGGCGGTTCAACGGGTTCGATCGGCCTTGGACCAGGAGGTTCGACGGGGACTGGCTCAATGGGTGGTTCTACCGGGCGCGGACCCGTATGCGGTTCGCCAGGTACAGGCTCACCCGGTATCGGCTCCCCAGGGATCGGCTCCACCGGGGGCGGTTCCCCACGGAAGTACTCGCCGGCCTTGCCCATGCCCACCTTGGTTGCCTCGCCGAGAACCACTTGGAATTCGGCGTTGCCGGCCCACTCGCCCATGATTCGCGACGCCTTGCCGTTGTCACCGGCGGCGATGGCCGCGTTGAGGTCTGTGAAGCCCTTCTGGATCTCCGCTGCCTGCGCGTGCGTGATCTGGCCGGCGGCCTCGGGCCACTCTTTCATGATGGTGTCGACGTCGGTGTTGGCGTAGTACTGCACGGCGACCATGGACTGCTCGGGAAGGCTGGACATGAACTGCAGGAAGGCAGCGCCGCCCTTGCCGAAGCCGTCGACCATTCCCTGGTCGAGTTCCCACAGGCGGTTTGCCATATCGCCCGATGCGAAGTCGTCGGCGAGCGACGTGGCGAAGCCGCTCCACGCTCCGGGCTGCGTCATCGTGTCGACCTCGCCGGCCACCCACTTGAACGGAGTCGCCAAGCGATCGGCCTGCTCTCCCGATGCCAATTCCTTTCCATACGAGGAACCGAAGTCCTTGATGAACTCGGCGCCCTTCTGGAGCATTCCCGGCTGGAAGTTGGGGTCACCCTCGTGCAGCTTCCAGAACTCATCCCACGCGACGCCGGGGTTGTCGTTGCGCCAATCGCGCATCGACTGGCGCAGAGCATCCTGTTCGGGCGTGCCGTGGGCCATGCCGCTGCCCAGGCCATTGCCGATGGGGGCGCCGGCGGCGGTGACCGCGCCCGCGCCGACACTCCAGCGGAGGACGTCGCCGGCACCCGAGCACTTCGTTGCCCAGCTCAACGGGTCGGGGCTTCCACACTCCGAGAATCCGCCGTCATTGGCAAGAACTCCGTGCGAGCGAAGTGCGAAGAATGCGACATGAAGGAGACCGAAGAGCAGCAGGACTGCGCGCATGTTCAGCTTCGGTTCGGTGGGAGGGGCAGGTGGTGGGGGAGGAGGTGGTGGTGGTGGCGGCGGTGGTGTTGCCGGCGGGTCCGGTGGAACTGCCGTTGCATCCACTGCGGCGGTGGTGGTTCCACCGGCGGCGGGCGCCGGTGTTGGCGCGCCGGGCGGATTCTTGTGCTGATTCATGACCACGACACCGAGGGCCGCCGCGACGATACCAAGCACGATCCGGAAAGTTGTATCCGCGATGAGGGTGCCAGTGATTGACGCGGTGATTCCGCCGGTGAAAGCCACGAGGACTGTGGCAGTCGCTGTCGGTAGCGGCTTATTCGGGAAAAAGCTCTTGGTACCCCAGCGGAAAAGCTTCATCAGGATCGATGAGATGAGCGGGCGCAGCACTGTCGTCAGCGTCAGCACACCGGCGACCGCGACAGCTCCCGCAATCGACGGCGCAAAAACGAGGATGACGAGCATCGCCGCCCCGTAGCCGAAGAAGAAGTGGGCTAATGCGAGCTTTCCGTCATGGTGGAAGAGCGCGATGGTAATTGCGGGCAGTTCGCGCATCTCCTGGCGGAACCGCGCTTTGCCCACCTGTAGGCGGAAGGTGATGAGCGTGACGATGAGCGCCGAAAAGACGAGGTAGAAGATCGACCCGTGGATGAGGTCGTTGACGTTGCCGATGCCCGGCTTGTCCGACACTTTGCTGGTGCCGTCGGCGATGACGCCGACGAGCCAGACGTTGATGAACCAGCCGATGGCGAAGGCGACCAGCGCGAACATCATGCTCTTGCCCAGGTCGTTCTTCAGGTAGGACATGAAGCCCTTCCAGAAGCTCTTGACGGCGGCGTGATCCCGGGCCTCGTCGTAGGGTCGCGCCGCCAGCCCGGCCGCGTAGTCCTGCGGGGTCAATGCAGCTGCGGCGGCCTCGTTCACCCGGCGACTCTACTGATACACGGTTGTCGAGGTCGCCGCGACGGGGCCCCGGAGTAGCATCGGATCTATGCAGGAGATTCCTCTGCGGCCTGCTGGCCGGGCGGACGACGCGGATTCGCGGCCTCTGCACCAGCGTCTGCTGCCCGAGGGCGTCGACAAACGCCCCCCGTGGCTCACCGTGAAGCTGCCGATGTCAGAGGGCTACTCCCACATCAAGAACCTGATGCGCGAGCAGCGCCTCGTCACGGTGTGTGAGGAGGCCCGCTGCCCCAACATCGGCGAATGCTGGGGGCAGGGCACCGCCACTTTTATGATCCTTGGCGACGTGTGCACCCGTGCCTGTGCCTTCTGTGCAGTGACGTCGGGCAAGCGTGGCGGCGACGTCGACCTCGACGAGCCACGGCGGGTTGCCGAGGCTGTCGCCACGATGGGGCTGCGCCACGCAGTGGTGACGTCGGTCGATCGCGACGACCTGCCGGACTACGGCGCGGAACTCTTCGCCATGACCATCCGCGAGATCCGGTCGATGTCACCCGGCACCACCATTGAGGTGCTCACTCCCGACTTCCAGGGCAGCGAGGCCTCACTGGCCATCGTCATGGCCGAGAAGCCGGAGATTTTCAATCACAACGTTGAGACCATCTCCCGCCTCTATAAGAGAGTCCGTCCCAAGGCGGGCTATCTGCAGTCACTGGAGTTGCTCCGTGCCGCCAAGCGGATGGAGCCCTCGAGCCGGACCAAGTCGGGATTCATGGTCGGGCTGGGGGAGGAGATGCCCGAGGCCAAGGTGCTTTTGGACGACTTCCGGGCTCATGACGTGGAGATCATCACGATCGGCCAGTACCTTCGGCCATCGCTCAAGCACCATCCCGTGATCCGTTTCTGGCATCCCGACGAGTTCGCAGAACTGAAGGACTACGCGATGTCGCTGGGATTCAGTCACGTCGAGTCGGGTCCCCTCGTTCGCAGCAGCTACCACGCCGCCGACCAGGCCGTGGCCGCCGGCACCGTCTGAGGCTTCGCATGCCGCCGCTGCGCCACATCTGGCTGGGCACCGTCGCCTACCGCGAGGCGTGGGATCTGCAGCGCCGTCTGGCCAAGGCGCGCCGTGCCGGTGAGATTGATGACTGCCTGGTGCTTCTCGAGCATCCCGCCGTCTTCACCATGGGGCGCACCGGCGACGTCGCCCACCTCGGCGAAGGCGTCGCGGCTTTGGAGGCAGCCGGCGCCGAGTACGCGGATGTCGACCGCGGCGGATCGGTCACGTTCCATGGCCCCGGCCAGTTGGTCGGATACCCCATCGTCGACATCGCCTCGGCCTTTCCAATTCCCGGCGCCGAGAACCGCGGCGACGTCATGCGTCACCTTCGGGCGTTGGAGGAGGCTCTGATCGCGACGGCCGCGGACTACGGCGTCACCGCCGTGCCGCGCCAGCCCTACACCGGCGTATGGATTGAGCCGTCGTCGGCGCATGAGCCGTGGCGCAAGCTGGCGGCCATCGGCGTCAAGCTGGCCGGACGCGTCACGACGCACGGGGTGGCGCTCAACGTCACCACCGACCTGTCGTGGTTCGACAGGGTGACGCCGTGCGGCATCCCCGGCGCCGCCGTCTGTTCGTTGGAGTCACTGACAGGTGCAACGCCAACGCTGTCCGACGTGGCGCAGGTGCTTGCCGGTCACGTGGCCCTTGCGTTCGGTCGTGAAGCGGCCGCTGCGGATGATGCGATCCGTGGGATTGTGTCCCGAATTGCAGTCGCGCAATCCTGATTGGCTTGTGAGTTCCAGACAGAGTTGACCGCTTCAAGCGCGTCATTGCTCTTTACCGCGACCAAACGAATCGCTATATTCCGCCTCGGGATCCACAGACGCGCGCTCAACTCCTTTCAAACGTCCATCTTCTGAGCGCACCAGATCTGGGACCCGGAGGTTTACCCCCCTATGGCCACCTTCGTCAGAAACCGGATCATCCAGCAGTTGTCATGGGCAGCTGAGGACGATGACAATCGCGCGCGTCGTCGCGAGATTCTTTGTGAGCTCGACGGCATCCTTGGTCAGCTCGAAGAAATCAATTTGCGCGGCGGCGAAATTCCGCAGCGCGTGCTCACTGCATTGCGCCGGCGCGGCATCACATTCCGCCAGCACGTGTCGTCGGCGGAATTGATCGAAGCCATCTTTGCCGTGCAGGAACACTTCATGCGCCAGCCCGAAGGTACGTCCGCCGACGCACTGCTCGGCGAGCTGCGCCAGCGCCTCGCATCCTGAACGGATGACCGGCGCACAGCCGGCTGATGCCGCCAAGCTGGCGGCGGCTCGTGCCGCCGCCGGCGGCGTGCTCGCCGGAATGCGTGTTGGACTCGGCACGGGATCGACGGCCGCACTGTTCATCACGGCTCTCGGCGGTCGCGTCGCTGCGGGCTTGGACATCGTCGCCTTTGCAAGTTCACGTGCCAGCGCC
>JBEPVH010000177.1:0-4991 GCA_041691115.1 bacterium
GGCCCACGGTGTCGACCTCTCGACCCTGCGCATTCGCGACGCCGGCGATGTTGCCGGGGATCGCGGCGACAGCGATGCAGGGCCCGCCCATCGCCGCATCCAGGACGCAACCTCACGCTGGACGGCGTCGGCGCCGGTGGTGGTCATCATCGGCGGGGACAACTCCCTCACACGACCCGCAATGCTCGGCCTCATGGAAGCCCGCCCTGCGGCCTGGGGCCTCATTACGCTCGACGCGCATCACGATGTGCGCGAACAGGACGGCGGTCCGCGCAACGGCACCCCGGTGCGCGACCTCATCGAAGCAGGTCTTCCCGGAAAGCGTGTTGCCCAAATCGGCATTCATCCATTCGGCAATCGCCGTGAGCATGCCGAATGGGCATTTGAGCATGGAATCTCCGCCTATTCCGCAGCCGATGTGCGCGAGCAGGGAATGGGCAGCGTGCTCAATGACGCCGTGAGCCACGTCGCAGCCCAGGGTGCCACGATGCTCTACGCCGACTTCGACATCGATGTCGTTGACAGAGCGTTCGCTCCTGCATGTCCCGCATCGATGCCCGGTGGAATACTGCCGTCAGACCTCTGCGACGCCGCGTTCGCACTCGGCGCCGATAAGCGAGTGGTCGCCGCAGATCTCTGCGAAGTCGACGCCAACCGCGATGTCAACAGCACCACAGTGCGCCTCATGGCTCAGGTGTTCATGAGTTTCTGCGCAGGGGTCGCCTCGCGCGCCGATGGGGCCGCCACATGACGTCTGCAACTTTGGTCGTGCGCAACATCGGCATGCTGGCCACATGCGACCCCGGACGCGGCGACGCCCCAGGCGTCATCATCGGCGGGGCGCTGGCGGCAGCCGGTGAACATCTGATCTATGTGGGCGACGATGCGGGCGTTGCCGAGATCACACGGACGCCGGATTGCGTTGAGATCGATGCGTCGCGACGTGCAGTGGTTCCGGGCTTCGTCGATGCCCATACCCACATCGTATGGCTCGGCGATCGCGCCGATGAGTACGACAGGCGCGCCCGCGGTGAAACCTACGAGGCGATCGCTCGGTCTGGCGGCGGCATCCGCAGCACAGTACGGGCGACGGCGTCGGCGTCGGTGGCCGACCTCGCCGCCGCCGCCCGCGTCCGGGCCCGCGCCATGTTGCGCGGCGGCACCACAACTGTCGAAGTCAAATCCGGGTACGGGCTTGAGACCGATGCCGAGTTGCGTCAGCTCGATGCTGCGCATTCGCTGCGACGCCACGACGATGTGCCCGACATCGTGACCACCTACCTCCCCTTCCATGCGGCGCCGGTGGGCGACCGCGACGCCTTCATGATGTCGGTGCTGCGGGATGGGCTCCCCAAGGCTGCGGATTCCGATTTCATCGATGCATTCTGCGAAGAGGGTGCCTTCACAGTCGCCGAGTGCCGCCGCCTGTTCGAGCAGGCCAAGCTGCATGGCCTGACGCCTCGCATTCATGCCGAGCAGCGGACCCGTAGCGGCGGCGCCCGGCTCGCCGCCGAAGTGCATGCCGCGTCCGCCGACCATCTCGAACATGCCAACGACGACGATCTCCGCGCCCTGGCCACCGCCGGGGTCACAGGCGTGCTGTTGCCGGGAGCGTCCCTTGTGCTCGACGGACCGCCACCTCCGGGACGGCGCCTCCTCGATGCCGGTGCCGTCGCCGCCATCGCGACGGACTGCAATCCGGGAACGTGCTACTCCGAGTCGATGGCACTGATGACGTCACTCGCGGTTTCGCTCGCCGGCTTGACGCCGGCCGAAGCGCTGGTCGCTGCCACGTTCGGTGGTGCTGTGGCGCTACGGCGCTACGACCGCGGCCGTCTGCTCGAGGGATTGCGCTGTGACGTGATCATTCTCACGGGCAATCATTGGGTGGAGACGGCGTACCACCTCGGTGGCCAGATCGCCGACATTGTCATTCGAGGCGGACGCGTGGTCGTACGCGACGGCAATATCACCGCATGACAGTGCAACCCCGTTCAGGGGTTCGGTGGTGCCACTGGGTCCCACCTTTGCTCGCCGTGCTGTATGTGGTGGTCCTCGCCGTGATGCTTCCGGCGCTGCTGCATCAGGCCTACCGCAACTCCGACGCGCCGATGATCCCGCTCATCGCCCGAGCCTGGCATGACGGCTTCGGGCCGGCCCAGCTGTCGTCGAATCCGACGATGGTGCCGTTCGCATTCGATGCTCTGCTCTCGCCCCTGAGCGGCTGGCGGCAGCTTGTGATGGCCTCGGGCCCCGCCATGACAGTACTCACCGTCGTCGTCATGGGTTTGGCAGCGCGGCGCGTCGCCGGCAGTGGTGCCGCGGCCACCACCGTCGCGGTTGCCATCGCCGTCTCACCTGCGGTTCTGTGGCCCGATCTGCTCCAGGACAGCCACGTCATAACGGTGCTGGGCACGGCAGTACTGGGCCGCCAATTGGTTCTCATGGCGCGTGACGACGGCAAGCGTGGACTCGTCCGCGCCGCCCTTACCGGCATCTTTTCAGGACTCTGCCTGGTATCCGATCAGCAAATTGTTGTGTCGGGGATTCTGCCGTTCTGCGTAGCACTTATTTGGCTACGCCTGATGCGTCGCTCTGATCGCATGGTCGTGCCGGCGGCACTGGTTCTTGGTGCCACGGCCATCATTGGAGTGCTGCTCCCCGTCTGGATGCGCAGCGCCGGAATCGAGACGCCGCCGACATTCGCGCTCAACATCTCATCGGCGGGAATCATCCAGGGGATCGGCCTCACATTCCGGGGCCTGTTGTGGATGGTCAGTGGTGGCTGGTACGGCGATCACTTCGGTATTGCAGCCGTCATCGGCGTGCCTCTGTTGCTGGGACTCGTCGCCCTTCCCGTCGTCGCCTTCCTGCGCACCTCACGAGAGTTGCGGCGGGCACCGCGGGGTACATCACCGGCCGCCCTTCTCCACGTTGTGTTTTGGAGCGTCAGTGGAATCTTCCTCATCGGTGCCCTGCTGGCATCGGGTGAGAGCCATCTCGACGTCCAGGCGCACTACATCAAGGGAGTGATGTACTCGGCGGCGGCGCTCATCGTCGTGCTGGTCGGGCCGTCCGCGCCGAAGCGCCTCGTGGTGGTGGCGACAGTCATGGCCAGCGCCCTTGTCGTTCAGTCCACAGCCGGCCTGTTGCGCCTTGATCCTGTGGCGGTGTCGGGCAACCTGGCATCCCCCGATGACTCCGCCGCGCTCGAGCAGATCGAATCGCACGGGCTCACGCGCGGCTACGGCGACTACTGGGATGCCTACGACATCACGTGGCTGAGCGAGGGACGCATCGCTGTCTGGCCCGTGATCGACGATCACAACTGCACAGGTGAGGTGATCGGATCCCTGTGTCCCTATGCCGCGTACACGGCCGCCGGCGAGTACCGGGCACAGCCTGGCAGGACCTTCCTCATCACACATCACCGCGACATCGGTTGCGTCACGGGACCGCCCGATGAATCAGTGTTCGGCACTCCTGTCGATCACGTCGACTCCGGGGATCTCACGATCTACATCTACGACCACGATATCGCCAAGGACTTTGCGGGGTCGCGAGCCCCCTACTGCTCGATACCCTGAGCCACAGCCGCGAGTCTGTTGTCGACCTCGTCCGGAGTCGTCGCCGGCAGCGAGCACACTGAGCCCTCGCAGACATATGCAGTCGGCGCGCCGTCGATGCTTGCGCGATTCTCCAGGAGAGGCACCCCCGGGTCGCCCCAGGCGACGACCCGGTAGGGGTCGTATTGCCTGAGGACATGGGCCACGAGGTCGCGAGTTCGCGCATCGGCAGCATCGCCTGCGATGGCGACTTCGCGGCGCCGGGACAAGGCCAGGTCGAGCGCGAGTGCCAGCGTCGACAGCGCCAACGGTGAGCGCGCAATCGCCGGTGCCAACGGGGTGATGATTCTCATTGCTCGCGAATACCACGTGTCATCGCCCGTGAGCGCATTGAGACGTAGGTAGACCAGCGCTGCCAAAGATTGCCCGGCGGGCAGGGGATTGTCGTCGAGGGTGCGCGGTCGGACCAGCAGTTGCTCAGTGCCCGCGGCGGTGTCATGGAGAACGCCGTCATCGCCGAAGCGCGTATCGATCGTCAGTGCCAGGGACACTGCAGTCTCGTAGTGCTTCACGTTCCCCGTTGCCTCATGAAGGTGAAGCAGCGCCAGCGCCAGGGCCGCGGTGTCCTCAAGGAAGCCGGTGATGCGGGCACCGCCGGCGCTTGTCCAGGTTCGCTGCACGACACCGTCGTCCATGAGACGCGTCGTGAGAAATTCAGCGGCACGCTCTGCCACCGCGACGTATTCCTCGTTGCCAAAGGCGGCCCCCGCTTCGGCGAAGGCGGCGACCATCAGCGCATTCCATGATGTGATCGCCTTGTCGTCGCGAGCCGCCTGCTGACGCTGCGAGCGGGCCGCGAGGAGGCGTTCGCGAATCGAGACGAGGCGCCGTTCGATACTGCCGGCATCCTCGCTTCGGGCCAGCGCCAGCTCATCAAGCGTGCGCGGCAGCGAGAGGACTGTGGCGCCCTCATCGAAATTGCCATCCAACGTGACGGCGTAGACGTCGGCGGCAAGCTCAGCATCGTCACCCAGGACACTCTGCAACTGCTGCGGCGTCCAGACGAACGACGAACCCTCTACGCCCGCGGCGTCGGCATCCTGCGACGCGGCGAAGCCGCCGCCGTCGAGAAGCATCTCGCGCATGACGTAGTCGAGGACGGCCTCGGCGACACGCCGATACCTGTCGCGTCCTGACAGTTGCCAGGCGTGCACGTACACGGGAACAAGCTGGGCGTTGTCGTAGAGCATCTTCTCGAAATGCGGTACCGACCACGTCGCGTCGACCGAATAACGATGGAATCCGCCACCGAGTTGGTCGAAGATGCCGCCGCGAGCCATCCTGTCGAGCGTCAGTGACGCCGCCTCCCACGTCTGCGGGTCCCCAGTCGTGTGCCAACGGCGCAACAACAGCTCGATGGCGGCC
>JBEPVH010000178.1:0-4981 GCA_041691115.1 bacterium
CATTCGGAAAGTGCCGGCTGTTTGACTGTAGCTCCCGCTACCGGTGACGGAGAGCGTGTTGCTTCCGACATCGACCGTGCCGGACGAAACCACCGCGCCAGTCACCTGCAAGCTGCCGCCATTTGCCAGGATCGTGCCGCTGTTGGTGAAGCCGCCGGCGCCGTTCCCATTCAAGAGTAGAATGCCGCCATTGATGGCTTGCATCGTTCCTTGATTTACCAAGCCGTTGGCCACGTTGGGATCGAGGGCAATGGCCTTGGCGATGTCCCAGCCGGACCAGTAGTCGTGTGCACCGATGACGAGTGCCGAGCCCAGCGGATGGATGCCGCCGTATCCGTCCAGTTCATAGGCACCGGTTCCATTGGGTGTCGTGGCGATATCGCGGGCGATGTCGAAGGGGAAGTTGGGTGCGCCGCTGAGTTGTGGCGAACCGACGTTGCCGACCGGGCCGAACGACGACATTGAATGGATCTCGGTGAAGACGGCGGCGCCTCCGATTCCACTCAGGGCGGTGACGTCGGGATTGGTTGTCGAGTCATCGGTGAAGGTGAGTGTCGCCGCCTGCGGGCCGACCGACAGTGGCGTCATGCGCAGCACGACATTGCAACTGGCCGCCGGCGCCATGACCTTGCCCGCGCAGTCATCACTGACCTTGCTGAAGGATGTGGCCTGCGGCCCTGAAAGCGCCGTCGTGAGGATGCGCAGATTAGACGTGCCGGTGTTGGTCACCGTCGACGTCTTGTCGAGTCCAAAAGTGTTGACCGGCGTGGTCCCGAAGGCCAGCGTCGCGGTGGCGGTCGCCGTCGTGGTCGGAGCCGGAACCGGCGCTCCGTTGGGCGTGCCGAACCCGGTGGGTCCGTCGAAGCCGACGGTCGCGGTGCACGCGATTGTCGGTGAGCACGAGGAGGCGTCATTGCCTGAAACGACGTCATTGAAAGCTGAGCTGGCCTCGAGGTAGAAGGGAAGTGCACCGTGAGCATGGCCTTCGCCGCCCCCCTGGGCTACCGCACCGGCGAGGATCGGTGACGAGAGGGACGTGCCGCCGACGGGGGCATAGCCGTTGTTCCAGTCCGGGGCCAGGCCGGTGGCGTACACCTTCAAGCCATGATCCGGGTCGGCGAGCGCCGCCACATCATTGGTGATGCGCTTGCTGTTGGGGCAGGAGTTGAACGGCGATCCGTTTTGCCAGGCGGGCCTGGTTTCGAACACTGAACAGCTGCTGCCGGTCGCCTGAAGCGGGCAGCCGGACGGCGAGAAGTTGTCATTCCACACGGTCTCGTCCCAGGCCCGGGGGTGGCCCCCGGTGACGGTAGCGGTGACCAGATCAGTGCCGCCGACCGACGTAACGTAGGGTGACGACGCCGGGTACCCCGATGTCCCTGCGTTGCCGCAGTCGCCGCCCGCGGTCATGATGGCGATGCCCTCGCGGTTGAGGTACGAGGAGTCAAACGATGATTCCTGCGCGGCGGTGACACCAAAGCTGCCGCCTTCGTTCTCTCCCCAAGAGAGAGAAAGGACGGTGGCACCGTGGTTCAGTGCCACTCCGACGGCGGGGAAAAGGTTGAAGTCGTCGTCGGTGTTGGACTCGACGAGCAGGATGTTGCATGCGGGGCAGGCAGCTGACACCGCGTCGAGGTCGAGGGCGGTCTCGACCTCCCAGCCGTGTTGGTAGTTCGGCGTTCCTCCCGATCCATCGGGCTCGTTGGGTGGCGGTGGCGATGTCGCCCCGCCCTGATTGAGCTTGGTAAAGCAGGGGTTGCCGCTGGCACAGGTGAGCGGCGGCAGGCCATTGTCGCTGCGGTAGAAGTCGAGGTCGGCTTTGGCGTTGGGGTAGTTGTAGGCGTCAACTATCCCGATAGTTGTGCCGGCGCCCGCACCGCCGCCGGGCAAGTTGTATGCAGCGGCGATATCGGCCGGCGTGTATCCGCGGAACGGGGCGGGTAGACGCGGGTTCACCGTGGTGGTCTTGTCGGACTTCACTGAACGACAGGCGATCCGACCTGCGGGGACGTTCCCGCAGACACGCTTGATCGGGGCACGGGAGGCCTCGGCACGGCTCGTGGTGGGTACTCCGGCACCAATCACGACGAGGCCGGCAAGGGCCCCCAGAAGCGAACGGCGCCCGGCGCGCGGAAACGCGAAATCCATCTGGCACTCAACTCTAGAGGAACGCCCGCAGTGGCCGGTGGCAGGATCGTGACGGGGGCCGGCCCGTGACCCGGTTGGTGTGTTTGCGGTACCCTCGGGGGGAGGGTTGAGGAGAGGAGGATTCCTGCCCGCCAAGCAGTCAAGGTGATTCCGCATGGCGTCTGAGGGTCCTCTGGGTGTGGCATCGGGTCGTGGGACCCTGCTCGCCGAACCCGAGTCGATCCCGGCTGTTGAAGTGACCCTGCCGGCAGCACTGGCACCCAAGAGCGGTGTGTCGCGCCGGGCTCTCGTCGTCCAACTGGCGATGCTGGTGCTCAGCGGCATCATCATCGCGCTGCTCTTGGCGCGGACCAACATGCACGAGGCGACCACAGCCGCCGCCCGGGTTCCCGCACTGACGCTGGCATTCGTGATCCTGCTCAACATCCCCGCCACCCTGCTGCGCGCCGAACGTGGCCGAGTCATCCTCAAGCAGATGGGCCACACCGTTCCGCTGGGCCGGATGTCGGCGACGCAGTTGGCGGGGCAGACCCTTTCCAACATGACGCCTGGTGCGGCCGGCGACTTCGTGCGCGCTTACATCTGGCATCGGGCCGACGCCGTGCCCGTCTCCACCGGTTTGGTTGCGGTGCTCTTCGAGCGCCTCTTCTCGCTGGTGCAACTGCTGACGTTCGGATTTGCCCTGACGGCACCTCTTTACCTGCACGGCAATCTCGTTGCCGGAGCCGTCGCCCTGTCGGTGGTTGGCTTGGTCGCGCCCTACGCCGTCATGCGCACCGCCCGAGTTCTGGTGAGACGCCGCGCCCTCCCCGAAACCGGTGCTGCCGGAGCGCTCATGAACCGCCTGCGCCGCGGTCTGCGCCGCGTCGCCGTCCTCTTTCTCGGGGGCAGGTTGTCGCTTCTGTTCACTCTTCTGACTGTCGGGACGTTCGCCGTTTCCGGCCTCCAGATCTCGCTCTTGACCGGTGGCGTGGCTGATATGGTCCCGCTGTGGTCGGCGATCGGAATCTACGGGCTGTCGCAGGCATTGGGCTCGCTGTCCAGCCTGCCTTTCGGCATCGGTCCGGCTGACGCAGTGGTGATCACATTGCTCGTCAGCGCCGGAACTCCCGCAGCCGCCGCAGCAGCCGTCGCCATCCTCATTCGCATCACCATGACACTGCCGCTGGGGCTGTCAGGCGCCATCGCGTACGTCGTGCTGGGCCGCCGCATCGGAACAGGAGCAACTGCATGAACAGGCGAGTAGCCGTCGTCGGAGGAGCCGGATTCATCGGCAGCCACATCGTCGAACGGCTTGTCGCCGCGGGCACCGAGGTCATGATCATCGATGACCTCAGCCATCCCTGCGGCACCGCTGCACCTGCGTCCGTTGAGTTCCTCGAAGCAAACGCTGGTTCCGATGTGGCGCGCAATGCGCTGGCAACATGGAACCCCGATGCACTGATTCATCTGGCTGCCAAGGGCGGCGTCAACAAGGCGCTCCGCGATCCCGGCTGGCACATCGGCAACGTCCTCAGCAATTCGGTCGCATGTTTCGAGAGCGCCGCAGCGGCGGGCTGCAAGACCATCGTCATCGCTTCGTCCGGCGGTGCCGTCTACGGCGACCCGCGCAAGTTGCCCGCTCATGAGGGGCTGACACCCGCGCCGCGTTCCGCATACGGCGCTGAGAAGCTCTCCGAAGAGACCTACCTCTGGACCTACGCCAGCCGTGGCGTCCGCACCGTGGCTCTGCGCTTCGGCAACGTGTACGGACCGCGCCAGGACGGCACCGGCGAGGCAGGTGTGGTGGCCATCACCGCGCTCAAGCTCGCAGGCTCCGAGGCTCCCGTCATCTACGGAGACGGCGGCCAGACCCGTGACTTCATCTATGTAGGCGATGTGGCCGACGCCACCGTCCTGGCTCTTGGCGCTCCCAAGGGCGCCCTGAACGTGGGAACCGGCGTCGAGACGTCCGTCCTCGAGGTCGTGACAACATTGGTAGACCTTTCCGGCCTGGGTCTCAGCATCGATTTCCAACCGGCAAGGGGAGGGGAGGTGCGCCGCGTGTGCCTCGATCCCACCCGGACCCGCGACAGGCTCGGATTCCGGGCATCCACTTCACTTCGCCAGGGGCTCGCTGCGACAGCCGAGTTCTTCAATGCGATCAAACAACCGCTGTCGACAGCATCCAGAGAGGGATAGAGACCATGAGAATTGTCGTTCTTGGTGCCGATGGGTACCTGGGCTGGCCGACCGCTCTGCACCTGTCGGCGCGCGGCCATGACGTCGTTGCCGTTGACAACCTGATCCGCCGCAAGTGGGACAAGCAGACGGGCACCGCCAGCCTCGTCCGCCTCGCTTCAATGGAGCGCCGCGTCGAGCGCTGGCACGCCGAGTCGGGCAAGACCATCGAGTGGCGCAAGGTCGACATGACCGATGCCGCTGGTGTGCATCAGCTCATTCGCGACACCCAGCCCGAAGCCATCGTGCATTTCGCCGAGCAGCGCTCGGCGCCCTACTCGATGATTTCGCAGAAGCATTGCGTCGAGACCCAGGTCAACAACGTGGTCGGCACGCTGAACCTGATCTACGCGATTCGCGACATCGTCCCCACGGCGCACATGATTAAGCTGGGCACGATGGGCGAGTACGGCACGCCCAACATCGACATCGAAGAGGGCTTCATCGACATCGAGCACAACGGCCGCAAGGACCGTTTGCCGTTCCCTAAGCTCCCCGGCTCGTTCTACCACCTGTCCAAGGTGCACGACAGCCACAACCTGCACTTCGTCGCCCGCATGTGGGGGCAGCGTTCGACCGACCTCAACCAGGGTGTCGTCTACGGCGTGCATAC
>JBEPVH010000179.1:0-4972 GCA_041691115.1 bacterium
CAGGATAGGACGCTCCGACCTTGTCCCTCGGTCGACCATGTGTTCAACGCCGCGTGCAGCAGCTGTGACGTCGCCACAATCCCAAACCTCCGCTCCGGCCGCCACGAGTTCTCTGCTCGGTGGTCGTGGGTGGCGGCCTCCTCACCCTCGCTGCATGCCTTGCACATGACCACGACGGAGTACGTGAAGTCCTCGGCTCGTGTCGTGTCGGTATCCAGGGCCTCAACCAGCGCCGTGGAGTCATCCAGAGTCGGGCACACAACAACTGCGATCGTCGTCTCCAGCGATCCCGCCTCCATGCGCACGAGCTCATTGAAGACCGGCGCAGATCCGTCACCCAACTGCCGGCGCCCAACGGGTTCACCGTCATGAAGGACGACGTCACGCCAACGATGCCCCGTCTCTGGGAGCGGGATGTTCGCGATACGCATCCGCGCGGGGTCGATCCGCTCACCCCAAACCACCTCGGGTTCGGAGTCGGGGTTCAGGCGTACGCAAGCGCGGCCAAACTGACCATTGATCGGGCCGTCGCCCGGTGGGAGCGTCACGCCGTAACCCGTCCACGCTTTTCGCGCGGTCGCCCAGTCCTGCAATGCCGTCGCAGCGATACCGAGGTTCCACCAGGCCGGGTCCTGCGGCGACGCGCCCAGGTCAACCGCCTTGAGATTGCAGTCCCGCGATTGGGGCCAGTCCGCCTGCCACTTGTAGATCAGTCCTAGGTCGTACCAAGCCACGGGGTTGGTCGGTTGACGCATCACGAGCTCGCGGAAATCACTCTCAGCATCGACCAGACGCCGTTCATTGAGGGCGCGCTCTGCCCGAGCGAAGAGCTTGGCATCACCGTGATTGCCGCGGTTCAGGAATGGCATCGTCCCCGATCATATGTGCGCTCGCCCGGCAACTCCACGGCAATGGCCCATCCAATGGCGCGATGCACGCAGAGAGGCCACACGGACCACCGCCAGTGCGGTGCCGTGCGGCCTCTGCGACAACGTCGATTGGTTACAACTGCAGGTGCCCCGTGGCAATCGCTATAGCCTGGTTGCGGTCGGTCGCTACAACGAGGACTGTGTAGCTTCCCGCGGGGAGCAGAGTGCCGGCATCGTTGTAACCGGCGTAGGAGAAGGTGAACGTACCGGCCGAGACAGATGCGTCGGCCACCTTGTTCCTCACCGTGATGCCCTTGCTGTCGATGATTGCGACGCTCACATGAGCGTCGGCACTGACAGAGACGCTAATCACGTGGCTGCTGCCGCTGGCCGTGATGGACAGGTGCGACAAGGTGAGTCCGGTCGGTACCGGTGTTGGCGTCGGCCGGGGCGTAGCTGTCGGGGTAGGCGTTGACGTTGGCCTTGCCGTCGGTGTCGGTGTCGGCCCTGTGCCACCGCTGTTCATCACCGTCTTCCACGCCGAGATGGATGTCTGGTCGTTGAGGACGTAGTTGGCGCCGTTTGTCGAGTTGAAGTAGGTGCCGAATACCGCGCCGTTCGACCGCAGGTACTGGCCGACGGAGGTCAGCCACGGGCCGCGTCCCGCAACGATGGGCGAGCCAAACTCGGCGAATCCGAAGGGCTTGCCCATGCTCTTGGACAGCGCAACCGCGGGACCCATGAACTGGTCAGGCGGCGTGAGGGTCGTGCTTCCGGGGTACCCGTCCCAGCCGAGAGTGTTGATGACCGAGTCACCGGGGTAGTAGTCGCTGAAGGTGCGATGCGACTTTGGATTCAGCGTCCAGCTCATGAGGATCAGCGTCGCGCGCAGGTGCGTGTTGTTGGCCTTGGCGGCGAGCGCCACAAGATGGGCCCACGCCGCGCGGTACGACGCTGCGGTGAACGTTCCAGCAGCGATCTGGTCTTCAGGCTCGTGGTAGTACGTCCACCACACGGTGTGGGTTGTGGGCGCGCCCTTGAACCATGCGGTGAGCTGGGCGTCATTGGTGCCGCTCAGGATGGTTGCCGGCAGCGCCTTGAAGCTCACCACCACGTCCGAGTTGTTGGCACCGGCGTTGCCCGGCCATGCCTGGGGAAGGCCGGCGTTGTAGACGCGTACAAGAGGAACATGGCCGAACTGCGATGTCTCCGTGGCCAGCGAGACTCCACCGGTGGCGAGGCCAAATTCAGTGGTCGACGCGAGCGGTGTCGAGGTAGTTGCGGCATTGAAGTGGCCGCCGCCGCCGAGCATGGCCGCCGCAGCCACTACGAGGACGAGAATGCCGGGGAGCCAGATGCGGGTGCGCCTCAGGTGTATGCGATTCAAGGTGGGGTCCTCCGGTTACCTGCCAGTCCGCCCCCACCTCTCGTGCTGCCCCCTGGACGCCCGCGTCTGAGTGGACAAACGCGGCTATCGTCGATATGCGACGCCCGCGACAAACCCGTGACAGAACAGTGGCACTGCATCCCGGCGTTGTTGCGTGCTCATGCCTGCCAGGAGCTTCGGCGGCCGTGATGATGTGCACCAGCCCTCGGTCACACCCGCCGGATCTGTCGCATTTGCCACCCCTCCGACGTTTGTCTCTGTGAAGGGCACGAGGCCCACCTGGGAGAGCTCACCTCGATGGCCATCGGGATGCCCTTCGACGAGGTATACGGGCAACACCATGACAAGATCTATCGGTTCTGTCTCTCGCAGGTGGGCAATCCCACCGTCGCCGAGGACATCTGCGCCGACGTGTTCACCAACGCGTTCGCAGCATACGAGCGAGCGCGGCCCGATGCTGACGGTGTGGTCCCGTGGCTCTTTCGCATTGCCCGCAACGGCATCATTGATGAAGGTCGCCGCCGGGCCCGTTGGACGGCACTGCTCATGTCAGCACTCGTCCGCCCCTCTGTTGAGGTCGCGCCCGACGACGTGGCAGCAGTGCGGGATGACGTCCGCACGGTCATTGCTGCCATGAGCGAGCTACGCCCTCGTGAGCGTGAACTTGTGGGCCTGCGCGTCGCCGGACAGATGAGCTACGACGAGATTGGCAGCATCATGGGAATGTCGGCCCGCGCCGCTGAGATCGCCACACGCAGGGCGCGAGAGCGCCTCGCGTCCATTCTCAAGACCGACTTCCACCTCGGACCTGCAGCGATGGGGCTGGAGCCATGAACGACGACATGACGCCGTTCGAGCGATACCTCGCGACCACGCTGGAGCACGAACCGTCGCCCCCCGCCCCGTCGCTCAAGACACGGCAACGTCGCCCCTCCCCCTTCCTGCGCGGCCGCCTCGTCGTACTGGGTCTGTCCACCGCCGCAATAGCGTCAGTGCTCGGCGGAACTGCCGTGGCCGTCGCGGCAGCGGTCCACCTCACGTTGCCACCGGCGGCTCCCGTCGTTGCCACTACGCCCTTGGCAACCCCTTCCCCGTCCGCGATCCGTCCCGCCGCAACGCCCCTTCCGCACTCCACGGGTACCGCTCACCCAACTGCGCGGCCGCACCCGGCCACCCCAGCGCCCACACCGGTTCCGATCCCGCCCGCGCCGTCACCCACTGCTCCGTCACCGACTGCGGTGCCGGTTATCTCGTCCATGACCCTCTCGCCCACCGCATTCGTAAACAACGGCAGCAACAACACCATGATCCGCTGGACGGTCACGTCCAAGGCGTATATCGACATCGTGCTGCTTGACAGCAACGGCAACATCGTTGCCCACATCCTCACCCACGACACCAAGGACCCAGGCGGCCGTGCGCAAGGCTATTGGGGATACAACGGATCGGGCAAGCTCCTGCCGGCCGGCATCTACACAGTTCGCATCACCGCAACCGCGACGACCGGCGGCGCCGTTACCACCTTGTCCGAGCAACTCACGCTCAAGTCGTCCTAGCGCAACGCTGGGGCTGAGCCACGCGCGCAACTTGCGACAACACGCCTCGCCGACAGCTCGGGAGACTGAGAATGGCGCTCTGTTGAAAGATCGACAGCGCCACCACCCGTTCTGAATGCCTCCGGGTTTGATGGAGACCCTGCCCCACCCGGGTTCCATGGAATCGCACTGTTCACAGGCCGAGCTGCCGGATTGTCGTCATAGGCAGGAATAGGGACCTCGGGGTCTGGGGCAGTTTCATGAAGTCATACCGCACGTAGAAGGCGATAGCCGCGTTGTCGATGGCGTGGACGACCACCGCGGCTGACCCAATCTGCTCGGCCGCGTGCAGCGCACGGCGCAGCGCGTCCATCAGCAGATAGGTGCCGAGCCCGATCCCCTGCCGGTCCGCCGTCACCGCGAGGCGACCGAGGAGCGTCGCGGGCACGATCGGGTATCTCGGCAGTTTCTCCTGAAGTTTCTTTGGTAGGTGGTCAAGGCTCACGCTGTACGCCGATAGGGCGTAGTAGCCGGCGACGAATGGGTCGGAGCCGTCAACAGCGACGAAGACCTGTGCGGCGTCCCGCCGACTGTCCTGACTCGCCGTCGCCCTTATGTAGTTATCGAGTTCAGAGTGACCGCAAGCAAATTCGCTGCGGACATGGCGCTTTGCCAACTTCTCGGTGCGCCATTCGTAGCTGCCACCCGCCCCCACGGCCGTCAGCGCCGGGCTGCGTTGGACTCGATGTAGCGCGCGGCGGCCTCACGCAGATGCTCGCCGGGCTCAGGTGCCTCGAGGATGGCCGCGGCAAAAATGGCCGAATCGCGGTCATTGAGTTCAAGCGTCTGCTCAGCTAGCAGGAGACGGCGCGCCTCCGCATCCGCACTACCAAGAACGAAGTCCGTGATCGAGCGGCCTGCGAGTTCGGCGGCACGCTCCAACCGGGCCTTCTGCTCGGGGGTCATCCGTGCTTCGAACCGCTCAGTCTTGGCGGGATTGCGTGCTTTCACCTGCCTAGTGTACGGCTCCTGTACGGACATGTCCCGGACGATAGCGTCACACCCTGTGGGGAACCCCCAGGCTTCAGCGGGCGGGTTGAGGCTTGAGCGGTGCTTCAGGCGGCGCGCTTGGTGATCCGAGGATCATCGACCGCGGTCCAGCGGGCCTGAATGTCGCGCAT
>JBEPVH010000180.1:0-4970 GCA_041691115.1 bacterium
ATTCCGGGTCGCCCGCGGCGGCGCCCAGGAGCTCTTCGGCACCACGCCCGACCTCACCTGCCTGGGCAAGGTCATCGGTGCCGGATTGCCGGTCGCCGCCTATGGCGGCAGGCGCGACCTCATGGAGCAGATGGCGCCCGTCGGGCCCATCTACCAGGCGGGCACGCTGTCGGGAAATCCGCTGGCGATGGTCGCCGGTATCGCGGTGCTCGATCAACTCGCCGATCCCAGTGTGTACACGACGCTGGAGCGCCTTGGCGCCCGCTTGGAGGCGGGCCTGGCAAATGCCATGGGGCACGACGGTGTCGTCAATCGCTGCGGTTCGATGCTGACGCCGTTCCTCGGGGCCACTGCTGTTACCGACTTCGCGTCGGCCCAGACCGCCGATCGGGATCGCTTCGCCTCGGTTCATGCAGCCTGGCGCCACGCATCAGTGTTCTGGGCGCCATCGCAGTTCGAGGCCGCCTTCCTCTCGACCGCCCATACCGAGGCGGATATCGATATCGCCGTCGAGGCCTTCACCTCCGCGCTCGCCCCGGCCAGCGCCTGACGCCGCGCCCGGCGCCTTCGCTAGACTGAATTCGCAGACGTCACGAAAGGGACCCACTCATGCCGCTCGGCTCCGGCCATCTCTGGCTGATCCTCATCCTCCTCGTCATCGTTCTCATCATCTGGGGACCTGGCAAGCTTCCCGAGGTCGGCTCCGGCATGGGCAGGGCGATCCGCGAGTTCAAGAAGGCCTCCACCGAGACCAAGGAGAGCTTCGACAAGGCGGTGAGCACCGAGGAGACCAAGCCCGTCGCCGCGACGGTTGCCTCGAGCGAGGATTCCAAGCCGTCCGCCTGACAACCTCGACATAAGAGAGGGCATCGTGGCGCAAGTAATGCGCAGCGACGACCGGCACATGACCGTCGTCGAGCATCTCGAGGAGTTGCGGCGCGTCCTCATCATCTCGCTGATCGCGTTTGCTGTACCCACGGTTGTCATCGCGGTCACGCCGCCCATCCGCATGTGGCTGCTCGACCTGCTGTTGCGTCCGCTCAAGGACGTGCTCGGCAAGACCAATACCGTCATCCAGACAGCGATCTTTACGTCGCCCACCGAAGGCCTCACGATCCCCCTGAAGATCGCCGCGTTCGCCGGTTTGGTGATCGCGATGCCCGTCATCCTGTGGCAGATCTGGACGTTCGTGGCACCCGGGCTGCGTCCCGCGGAACGCAAGTTCGCCGGACCGTTCATCGCCTCGGCCCTGATTCTCTTCTGCGCCGGCGCTGCGTTCGCCTACCTGATCATGCCGCTGGGTCTGACGTTCCTTGCCACATTCATGGGGCCGGACGTCGCCTACTTCCCCGACATCAACGAGTACATCTCGTTCCTGCTCATGCTGGTGCTGATCTTCGGTGTCACCTTTGAGCTGCCCGTGGCGATCGTGCTTCTGGGAATGCTCGGCATCGTGTCGTCGCGCTGGCTGCGCAAGCGCCGCCGCGCCATGTGGATCGGGATCATGTTCGCGTCGCTGATTGTGACCCCGGGCGCCGATCCCTTCACTCCGTGTGCCCTGGCGATACCCCTGATCATTCTCTTCGAGAGTTCGATCCTCGTTCTCGATAAGGCGTTCCGGCGATGAGCACCCCTGCCGCTACACTGCCGGGCATGCGTCCCGACGGCCGTGCCACGCCCGAAGAACTTCGTCCCACGACCATTGAGACGGGAGCGGTTCCGTACGCCGAGGGATCGGCACTCATCAGCATGGGCGACACCCGCGTCCTCTGCGCCGCCTCCGTTGAGGAGAAGGTGCCGCCGTTCCTCAAGGGAACCGGCAAGGGCTGGGTGACAGCGGAGTACGCGATGCTGCCGCGCTCCACCCTCACGCGCACGCAGCGCGACGGCCGCAAGGGCCGCGTCGACGGCCGTGCCACCGAGATCCAGCGCCTCATCGGCCGCTCGCTGCGCGCTGCCATCAATCTCCAGGCTCTCGGTGAGCGTTCGATCACCATCGACTGCGATGTGCTCGTCGCCGACGGCGGCACGCGATGCGCCTCCATCACCGGTGGCTGGGTGGCTCTGGCTCTGGCGATTCAGAAGCTCCGCGAAGCCGGCCTGTTGAAGAGCGATCCCATCCGCATGCCGGTGGCAGCTGTATCGGTCGGCATCATCAAGGGTGACCCGCGGCTCGACCTCTGCTACCTCGAAGATTCCGCTGCTGATACCGACATGAACTGCGTTGGGGCTCCCGGCGGCAGATTCATCGAGTTGCAGGCGACTGCCGAGCAGGAGCCGTTCAGCCGCGACGAATTCTCCCGCCTTCTCGACTTTGCCTCCGCAGGGCTGGACTCACTGTTCGCACTGCAGCAGAAGGCGGTCGCACTGCCCGTCGCCTGATGCAGCGCCTGGTTGTTGCCACGCGCAACCCCGGCAAGGTACGGGAGTTCGCCCGTCTCCTTGACGGCCTCTCCTGGGAGGTGGTCGGTCTCGACGATGTCGGCTTCACAGGTGAACTCGACGAACCCGCTGACGATTACGCCGGCAACGCCACAGCCAAGGCGGAGGCCGTCTGCGACGCCACCGGTTACGCAACTCTCGCCGACGATTCGGGCATCGAAGTCGTGGCGCTGGACGGCTGGCCGGGTCCTCATTCCGCCCGGTGGATGGGGGAGGACGCGTCGGACGGCGACAGGCTGGCGGGTCTGATCGCCGAGGTCGACAGGCGCTCGCCGGATGACAGGCGCGTGCGCTACGTTGCAGCGATCGCGGTGGCACGCCCCGAGGCGGGCACCATCGTTGCCCTGGGGGCTGTCGACGGCACGCTCGTCGAACCCGACGGCAACGGTGGATTCGGCTACGACCCCGCCTTCATGTGCACAGCTCTGGGTCTCACCTTCGGTACAGCGGATCCCGTCGCCAAAGATGCTGTGTCGCACCGCGGCAATGCGGTGCGGCGATTGATCGAAGCCCACGTCCTATGAGACGTGCGTCGCTGCGCTGGGGACTCCCCCTCGCACTCGCACTCGTTTTTGCCGGAGCCGGGTTCGTCGCTGCCTATGTCGGCACGGCGCCGCGTGACAGTGACCTCGCAGCACTGCGGCCCTCGATACCTGTCGTCTCGCCCACGGCCGAACTGCTGCCTCTGAGCGACGTCGCGCGGGCCGCACTGTCGCGGACGGTGACCGTCGAGGTGTTGCGTGCCAACGATGAGCAGTTGGGGACAGCATGGCTGTTTGATGCGGCAGGGGACTACGTCACCAATGCCCATGTCATCACCGGGCACATCACCATCCGTCTGCGCGACAGAAATGGCGGTGGTCATGTCGGCAAGGTTCTCGGCGAAGACAAGGCTGCCGACGTCGCTGTGATCCGCGCCGCCGACGGCTGGACGGGCGGTCCGGCGCTGCCCGTCGTCGCGGCTGATCCAACACCCGGAGACGCTGTTGCAGCGCTCGCCTCATCGCGGGCCACCGGGCATGGCGATGTCACCCTGGAGGAGATCGGGCGTCTCGGTGTCTCGGTGCAGGCGCCCGATGACAACGGTGGGGCGTCGGGCGACCTCCACTACAACGGCATGATCGCCGTGACGGGTGCCGAGATCTTCCAGGGCAACAGCGGCGGTCCCCTCATCGACACCCATGGCCGCGTTGTCGGCATCGTCACGCTGGCGGGCAGCGGCAAGCCCGAGGCCTATGCCATTCCCATCGCCAGGGTGCTGCCGCAGATCACGGGCTGGGCCCACGGCTGATCCGCGCAAGATTGGGTATCGTCAATTCGAGAGGCGTCCGCCGCTCGATATCTAAAGGGTTGTCATCGTGGGCTCCAACGACTACGACATCGTTATCGTCGGCGCCGGCCCCGCGGGTCTGACCGCGGCTCTCTATGCCGGCAGGTCGATGATGCACGCCGTCGTGCTCGAGGCCAAGATCCCCGGGGGCCAGTTGCTCAACACCGAACTGATTGAGGACTACCCCGGCTTCCAGTCGATTCTCGGCGGTGACCTGGCGCAGGTCCTCGTCGATCAGGCGACGCATTTCGGCGCTGAGATCGTCATGACGCCCGTCAACCGCATCCGTGTCGAGGATGACGGCACCAAGGTCGTGGAGACCGACGAGGGTGAGTACCGCGCCCCCGCTGTCCTGGTAACGGCAGGTGGCAACCCGCGCAAATTGGACATCCCCGGTGAAGAGGAACTTGCAGGCCACGGTGTGTCGTACTGCGCGGTCTGCGACGGTGCCTTCTTCAAGGGCCAGCACCTCGTCGTCGTCGGTGGTGGTGATGCGGCTGTTGAGGAGGCGCTCTTCCTTACGCGCTACGCGTCCAAGGTGACGGTGATCCATCGCCGCGAGGAATTCCGTGCTCAGCCTGTGCTGCTGCATGAACTGCGCAACCATGCCAAGGTTGAAATCATCACCAACACCGTGGTCGACGAGATCGCCGGCGATGGCAAGGTCTCGCACGTGGCACTGACCAACGTCGTCACCGGCGAGAAGTCAACCCTCGATGCCGGCGGTGTCTTCATCTTTGTGGGATTCATTCCCAACACAGGATTGATGGACCGTCATGTCGACCATGATCCTGCCGGCTACTACCTCACCGACCCGTTCACCATGATGACGTCGATCCCCGGAGTCTTTGCTGCCGGTGATGTGCGCGCTCAGTTGGCGCGGCAGATTACGACAGCCGTCGGCGACGCGACGACGGCGACGCTGGCTGCCGGCAAGTGGGTCGAGGAGTGGCGCCGCGAACATGCGCCGCAGGAGGCGGGCGCCTCGTGAGCATCGTCACCCGCGGTGGTGACTCCGGCGAGACATCGCTGCTCTACGGCGGCCGTGTCGCCAAGGACGACATTCATACAGAGGCCTACGGCGCGCTCGACGAAGCCATCTCCGCTTTCGGTGTGGCCCGCGCCATCGAGCCCGACGCCGGGCGCGCCGCGATTCTCCTCGAATTACAGCGCGAACTCTTCACGGTCGGTGCTGAAC
>JBEPVH010000181.1:0-4956 GCA_041691115.1 bacterium
TCGTCGGCGTCGGTATCGGTGCCGCCATGTACGGCACGCGTTTCATCGCCGAGATTCAGTTCCAGGACTTCATACTGCCGGCCGTTGATCAGATCATCAACGAGGCAGCGAAGATGCGCTACCGCAGCAACAACGCGTGGCATGTCCCCATGACCATCCGCGCACCGTTCGGCGGCGGCATTCATGGCGCGCTGTACCACTCGCAGTCGCTGGAGGCGATGTTCGCCCACATACCCGGGCTCAAGGTTGTTGTGCCGTCTAATCCATACGACGCCAAGGGCCTTCTCATCTCCGCGATTCGCGACAACGATCCGGTGATGGTGTTCGAGCACAAGCGCGGCTACCGCTCGCTCAAGGCGGAGATTCCCGACGGCGAATACACCGTTCCCATCGGTAAGGCAAAGGTCGTTCGCCAAGGCGATGACATCTGCATCCTGACCTACGGAATGATGGTGCACACAGCCGTCGAGGCTGCCGATGTGATGGCCAAGGAAGGCTTCGAGTGCGAGATCGTCGATCTGCGCACGCTGCGCCCACTCGACGTCGAGGCCATCGTTGCCTCGGCCCGCAAGTGCGGCAAGGTGCTGGTCCTCCAGGAGACGAATCTCGCCGTATCGATGGCCTCCGAGGTAGCCGCCATCGTTGCCGAGCAATGCTTCGAGCAGTTGGACGCTCCGGTGATGCGTCTGGGCGGCCCCGAGATCCCGGCCATGCCGTGGGCTCCGCCTCTGGAACACTTCTATTTGATCGACACGGATAAGCTGACCGCGAAACTTCGCGAGCTGGCAGCGTACTGAGGGAATCGCCATGGCACTCACCGTCAACATGCCGCAGTTGGGCGAGTCCGTCACCGAGGGCACCATCGCCAAGTGGCTGAAGCAGCCCGGTGAGTTCGTGGCCAAGTACGAATCCATCGCCGAGGTCGTGACCGACAAGGTCAACGCCGAGATCCCCGCCCCCGCCGACGGATCCATGGGCGAGCACATCGCCTCCGAGGGCACCGTCGTGGCCGTGGGCCAGCCGATCTGCACGATTGAGACTGTCGAGCAGGCTCAGCAGCGCTCCGCCTGGGCCCAGCCCACCCTCGAAGAGGGTGCCCCCGCCGAGGCAGCAGCCCCCGCCAAACCTGAATCCCAGCCCGAGCCCGTTGCTGCCGCCGTACCTGCGGCTCAGACGTCGGCACCGGCACCAGCACCGGCACCAGCACCAGCACCAGCACCGTCGCGCCAGACCGCGTCTAACGGCGAGGGCGACGACGACTCGCGCTACCACCTCACGCCCGCGGTGCGGATGCTGGTGCGCGAGAACGGCGTCGATCTTGCCCAGCTTGAGGGCACCGGCATTTCCGGTCGGATCACCAAGAAGGACGTTCTCGAATTCGTGGCGCGGCGCGACCAGGGCGGTGCCGCTGCGGCTCCGGCACCCTCGGCAGCTCCCGCCACAGCGGCGGCCCCGGCACAGGCTGCGGCAGCCACCTCCGCGCCGGTTCAGCCCGGTGAGGGCGACACGCTGGTGCCGCTGACCCCGGCGCGCAAGGCCATCGCCGAGCACATGGTCCGGTCCAAGCACACGTCGCCTCATGCCTGGCTCATGGTCGAAGTCGACATGACCAAGGTGGCCCGCCTGCGCAAGGCGCGCAAGGAAGAATTCCAGAAGCGCAACGGTGTGGGGCTGACGTTCTTGCCGTTCGTTGCCAAGGCCACGTGCGAAGCTCTCCGCGAATTCCCCGTGATCAACTCGGTGTGGTCGGACGACGGCATCGTCGAGAAGCGCGACGTCCATCTCGGCATCGCAGTGGCCCTTGAGGACAACCTCATCGTGCCGGTCGTTCGCAATGCCGACCGTCTCTCGGTTCCGGGTCTCGCAGCGACGATGAGCGAACTAGCCGAAAGGGCTCGTGCCAATCGCCTCAAGCTCGAGGAGATTCAGGGCGGAACGTTCACCCTCAACAACACAGGTGCACTGGGCACTGTCCTGACCCAGCCGATCATCAATCAGCCGCAGGCTGCGATCCTCGCCATGGACGCGGTGGTGAAGCGCCCGGTGGTTGTTGAGAATGACGCGATCGCGATTCGCTCGATGATGAATCTCTGCCTGTCGTTCGACCATCGCATCGTCGACGGCCTGCAGGCGGCACGCTTCGTTCGCGCCATCAAGACGCGGCTTGAGAACGTCGACGAGGGTTCTGTCTAGCGGCACCGCCGCTCGCTATCATCCGGCGCCATGCCGAATCCGCCCCCTCTGCCCGCCGGCGCGCCTCCGGCCCTCGTCGATTTCGTGTCCTGCAAGACGGACACGTACACGCTCACGGGGGGAGCGCAGGGATGGATCGGCGAAGTCGACCTTGGCATCACGTCCGTTGTGCCTGACGTCACGTTCGAGCCTGGTGCGACGCCGGGATCTGTGAACGCGGTTGTCGGCAAGGGTGGCTTCGGCATCACGATTCCCGTCAGCGTCAGCGACGGATCACTCAGCGCTGACACGTCGAGCCTTCCCACCGGACCGGCGGGACAGACGAACGATTGGATCCGTCAGTTCAACGAGAACCTTCGGTCGAATGGCAAGCAGGTCGGTGGCATCACAGTGCGGGATGGCAAGGCAACGATCACCAAGGCCGCTCGAGGCGGCGCCGGCGCAGGCACGGGAAACGCCAAGAAGCTGGTGGCAGCCGGTGCCGCAGCTGTCGTCGTCGTTGCCGGCGGACTGGCGTTGTCGTCAGGCAAGAACAACGCCGTGACACCGTCGCCGTCGGTGGCCGTGGCGAAGACGCCCAGCTCGCCGCCATATCCTGCGCGGTCATGGGAGTTACAGCCCATTACCGCAGAGTTCGTCCAGGACACGTTCTCCACTGATTACAGAGTGGCGGCGACGGGCAAACCGCTGGGCAATCCGCGCGACGGAGCGTGGACGGTGACATGGAAGCTCGAGCTCACTCTGGTAGACAAGGCGGGAACCCCCGATCCTTCGGCCCCTACATCCGGCGCGGCTGTCGACCTCGGGTGCAACAACGCCACCTGGGGCACCGCCAAGCCCGTTTCCGACTATGCGGATCTGGCCGACCGAGCCTCGTTCTTCTCGTGGGTGCACCCGTCGCCGCCCGATTCCAAGCCGCTCGGGGCCTATCACTGTGATCACCTCGACCAGGGTCCGCACGGGCACCAGGGCCTCATCACAGTGACCGTCACTGACGGCTACTGGATCTGCACCGAGTCGTACAGGGGGACGCACACTGGAACCAGCACTGGGACTGGACAGCCCGGCGCTGCCACCTGCGTCAAGGATCCTCAAGCAAGCCCCCACGCCTGATTCGGACAAAAACGGTCAAAACGCTTCACGCTGTTCATTTGGTGCGTGATTTCGTATTGGAAATCGAGTTATTACCTAATCCGGCACGAACCCCTGGGTCATTTTGCTATGGTCGCCCGCGGCCTTGCCCCTAGGAGGATTTGCACATGCCGCAGCTCACGCCGCACCACATCGTCGAGACACTCCAGTCGGATGCCGCAGGCAGGACGGGCACCGATCCATCGCAATGGGTCATCTGCGCCGAAAGGGCAGTTCAGTGGACCGACACGTCGCTCGGACTCCGCGAACCCGGCCACATGTATGCCCGCATCATGGTCCCGGGATATCGGGTTGTCCTGCGTGACGTCTCCGGTACCCGCGAAATGGTCTACCACGCCGGATTCTCGGGGAGCTACAAGTTCTCCCGCGAGCAGCCCGTGGTCGCCGACAGGGAGCTTGGCTGACGCTTCGGCGTCCGTTAGACTGACACCGTGTTCGGGTTCTTGATGCTCGGTCCCGTCTTCTCGATGTTGAGCCGCCTGGCAAACGTTGAGTCGAAGTACATGGGCACCGCGGCGTCGTTCATGAATCCGATGGAGGCCATGGGCCCCGCGGTCGTCGCCTCAGCCCCGGCGTTCGGCGGTCTCGAGTAACTTCTCGGGCTGTCTAGGTCTCGTTGGCTGTCAGCAGATGGTCGCAGGTGTGCGCCTGGGAATCGGTGATGTCCCCGGCCCAGCCGCTGGGCAGTTCCACGGTCTGAGCACCGGCACCCGCCGCCCACCGCAGGGTGATGTTGAGGTCGCCCACACGCGCGTCTGTGGCTGTCTGGAAGGCGATGGTGCCGCCCAACTGCTGAATCCTGTTCTGCATCGAACCATAATCCCCGCTGTTGTTGATGAAGCTCTGGCGGATCGAGTTGTTCTCCAGCGTGCAGCGGGCTCCGAGCGTGGTGCGGCAGTACGACATCATGGATTCTGAGAAGGCCTCATCAACGCCGGTCGAGCCGTCGCGGCGGATCACCTGATACGGGTTGAATGACAGGCTCTGGTGAGTGTGATGCCACACGGCATGCTCATCCACCTGGGCGCGCTGGCAGACGCGGTCAGCCGTGTCGCTGTAGCCGGCAGCGACGAGATTGTGAACTGAGATGCTGTCGCCAATCTGGCGGATGAACGGCTCGCCGTAGATGGTCGTACACCTGCTGATGACGTTGTCGCGAATGACGTCGACGGCGTCGTACTTGGCCGCGAGCTTGGACTCAAAGTCGGCGTAGGCCGTGCCGTAGTCGGTGAGCCAGAAGCGTCCCACAAGACCACTGGCGTTTGGACCACCTTGAGGATCAGAAACGAACACCGGATTGCCGCCGATGTGCTTGGCCCAGTCCGGAGCATTGACGCCGCCGAGCACCCGGATCTTCACCCGCATGTCGAGGCCCGCATGGATGCGGTTCTGGTCGTGGGCAAACGTGATCGCCTGGTCGATCTCGTTGTTCGCCGTGATAGGGCCACCGCGGCTGTGCTGCAGGGCGGCCCACGTCGTCTGGACGACAAACCCATTGACGAGCGCCTCGTTTGATGCCGACGGACGGCCGCCACGAAGAATGATGCCCACGGTGTCGGCCTTGAGCGCCACCGCCGCCAGAGGCTCCTGTGGCGCAGTGCCGCGTTGCAC
>JBEPVH010000182.1:0-4935 GCA_041691115.1 bacterium
GCTGCCCATCGGCGAGGAGCACGACTTCTCCGGGATCATCGACCTGCTCTCGCACCGCGCGTATCGCTACGACGGAAGCCCCAAAGGAGTCGTGGGCGACCGGCCCGACGACCTCGCCGCGAAGGCCGAACCGCTCCGAGAGGTCGCGGAGAATGAAGAGCAATGCCAGCGCATCGGTCTCGTCGCCTTTGAGGCGGATGAACGTGGCAGCCGCCAGCGATCCGGCGTCGGGGTTCTCCAGACCGGCCGCCAACGACGCGTGGCGGAAGTACTCCATGGTGAAGAGGTCGCGCGACAGGGCGTCGGCAAGCCAGGGAACATCGTCCCGCCAGCGACGGGCGTCAGCGAGCTCGCGAAATCGCACGTGCATGGCCTGACGGTCGCCGAGATCGAGTCCGTGGATGCGGACGTGTAGTACCCGGCCCATGTATCAATTGTAGGTGCGGTACTTTGCCCACAGTGTGAGTTGGCGATCTGATGCAGTTCCGACGACCGGTCGCACAGCTCACCAACGGCGATGGACCTCAGTACAGCAGTGACGCTGCGTACGCGGTCCAACCTGGATCATCGACCGCCTTGACGGTGATCTTCCACCCCTTGCCGTCAGCGACAGTCGCGACAGCCTTGGTTGCAACTTCGCCGTTGCTGACGTACCAGGTGAGTGTGCGGCGGCCGCCACCGGTGACACGGCCCGCGTGGACGGCGTCGGGAATCGCCTTTTGCAACCGGTCCTCGAGATCGTCGAGTTCCTTACTCTCGTCCGGATCGGGTAGGCCGTTGGGGCGGATGTCGCGGAACTGGATGGCGACGTCGAGGCGTTCGGACTTGTCGAGGTGGTCGATGCCCTTGAGCGCCGTATTGATGAGCACGATGTAGACGGTGCCCTTCTCGCCGGTGGCCTGGCCCAGCGTCCATTTGTCGCCGGTTGCAACTGCCGAGAGGTCGCCGACGGCCATGACCAGCCCGGGCCCGTCGACGGAGCCCTCGGGTTCTGCTGCCGATACCTCTACAGCGCCGAGCCAGCGTTCGACGCCATCCTCGCCCAAGAGGCCGTCGAGCGTCAGATAGGCGATGCGGATGTGTTCGGTGGCAGCGACGGTGACGAATCCGGGATGCCAGACGGTGACATCGATACGCTCGCGCTTGTTGTCCACGAGAGCGAGGAATCGCGCGTCGGCCGACGCAAACTGTTGATCCCCGACGACCAACGAGTGATCGCCGGTGTGGGGCAGCCTTGCCGGGTGGTATTCCCACTCTTCGTCGTCGCTCGGAGCAGCCGCAACGATGCGGTCGGCGAGCGCTCGCAGTGCAAGTCCGCCGCCGCCGTTGATACAGAGTTGACGCTTCTTCTCCACTCCACGGCCCATCTCCCACGCCAGACCGGGATCGATGGCTCGCACCGCACCTGTGATTGCAGCCGAGCGGGTCTCCAGGGTCTGGTCGTCCATGCGGACGGCGATGTCGCTGCGAGCGCCGGACCACCAGATCCAGAACGCTGCTATACGAGCCGTTTCGCGCTCGGTGCTGGCGGCCCGCCGGAAGAGGGGACTCATATCTGGCGAGAGGATAGTGGGCTGCAGCGTCTCCACGGACGCCGCCGGTGAAACCCAGCATCGGACCGCGCGAGTCAGGAATCGATGTCGTTGCGTCCTGCTTCCGCCGCCCCGGCCGATTGAGGCAAAATCGCCGGCCATGAGCTTGATCTGCAACTACTTCGTGGCCGCCAGCGACATGGAGGCCGGGGCTACCCTGGACTGGGATGGCGGCCCATCGACGCCGTCGGCCGGGTCGTCGCATCGTCCCCTTGCCACGTTTGCCTTTCCCGGCATCGAGCCCGTCGTGATGATGGGCATGCTCGAGCACCTGCTCACGGGACGTGACGTCGAGCCAATCATCGAAGCGAATTCCGAGTCCGAGGTCGCGGTCCGCGAAGGCGGTCATCGTCTGGTGATCCGCCTCTCCGATGGACTTGCCGACGCTCTCGCCGCCACACCGGACGAGCGGCTCCGCGAAGTAGCACTGCCGTGGTCGCAGATGGAGCAGTTGTGGGGCAAGGGTGACGCCGACGAGTTGGCCGCGGGCCTCGTCGAGCTGGCGCGCCTCGTGCGCACACGTTCGGAGGTTGACAAGGCCGTGTATTGCTGGGTTTCCGTCTGATCTCCGGAGCCACCGGAATGCCCTCGCATACGCGGCGTTGACGATGCGCCCCGCGGTCGTCTTCCTGGCAACTGTGTTCCTTGTAGCGGCGTGCGGCGGCGACCCCGTGTACTTCCACGACGACTTCTCCGACTCGTCATCGGGCTGGGCCGTGGAAACCAAGGGAAGCGCGTCGATGTCCTATTCCAACGGCGGCTGGCTCGTCGACATCAGCGGCTCCGACAAGAATGAGTACTTTCAGTCGCCGTATGGCGGACTGCACAGCACGGTCACGATCACAACCAAATTCCATCAGCTGTCATCCGACACGGCCGACACCGGCGGCGGCATCGAGTGTGTCGAGCCCGGTGAGCATCTCCATTACTACTTCAAGTTCGAAGCCAGCGATTGGACGATCGCCCGCGTCGGCGAGATCGGCGTCGACCAGTCCGAGGTGATTCACTCCGGTAAGGCGTCGTCCGGCAACGTCCACGACGAGCACACGCTGGTGGCGCGCTGCGCGCTGTCGCCGGGATCGCACGCCACCGACATCACCTTCTCGATCGACGGGCGTCAGATGGCGCAGTTCACCGACACCTGGGACCCGGTTGGCGCCAGCGGGTGGACAGGTGGCCTCGTCGCCAGTTCATCGACCAACGGCCACGACCAGATCCTCTTCACCGCATTCACGATCGGGCCATGAGCGATCTTCTGGAGCCGCGACAGACTGCTGTCGCCACCGAACCCCACGATCAGCCCATGAAGCCAAAAGCCAAGGGAACCGTCATCGACGCCTCCCTGCGATTCGCCCGGACCAATCCCGAGCTGGTCGCCTACGCCTACAAGAACGCCGCCAAGCTCAACGCTTCGGTCGACGATCTGCTTCTTGACGCGATTGACCGTGTGGTGGCATCCCGCTCCCGCACCTCTCGGCCTCGCGTCGTAGGACGCAACCGCGCCTAGACAAAGAGAAAGGCGGGTCCCGAAGGACCCGCCCTCCATCAGGACCTCTACGCGAGGCGGGTACGCAGCTCGCTGAGTACGAACGCTCCGACGGCAGCACATGCCGCGGCGCCTGTGGCTCCCCACTGGCTTGTGGCACCGAGATAGCCACCAACAGCAGCTCCGACCACCATTGTCAGGTTCTGAATGTTGAATGTCTTGGACACGGTCCTGTTCACCTTGGCCCTGACGGGGGCTATCCGGAGGCGCAACAGCCTCACCAACAGAATCCCTTGCTACGAAAGGGGTTACGCCCTCTGAAGGGCATCGGCACGGACACTTCTGACGCCGTATCGTCGAGGGATGCCTCGGGTCCGGCGACTGACGTCCGCGCTCCTCAACCTCGTCACTGTCGCCTGGGTAGCAGTGACCGCCGCCCTGACACTTCTCCAGGTGGTCAATCTCGAAACATCGATCACTGTTGTGCTGTTCGAGACGTTCACGATGTATGCGTTTCTTCCTGGTTACCTGTTGGTGCCGCTGGTCGTGTGGCAACGGCGACGCACGCTGGCTGTTGCCGGAATGGCGTTGTTGCTGATCCAGATTTCATGGGTCGTGCCGGCGCTGCTCAGCTCGCACGCCGCGACCGCGGAGCAGAGGGCGCACTCGATTCGCATCTTCGACCAGAACGTTCAGGGCGCGATCAATCCGACACCTGACCAGGTGGGCGCCGCGATCCGAGCGTCCGACGCCGACATCGTCACGCTCCAAGAGGTCGCCGAGCCTTTCATCAAGCGGCTAGATGCCATGGGGGCGACCAACGACTACCCGTATCGCCTCGCCGAGGCAGACCAGCTTGTGCTCAGCAAGTTTCGGCTGGGGGCATCGCAACGTGTCGGTACTGGCACTTATTACTTCGTAGAGCGCACCCCCGTGGTAGTTCGGGGAATGACGTTCACGCTTTATTCGGTGCACATGCCGGCACCTCTGTACGAGGATGATTTCGCTCACGACGCGGCGCACGCCGATACGACGTTTTGGGATCAGGCGTACCGCGACCTTGACGCGGACATGTCGGCGTTGAGCGGCCCGTTGATTGCGGTGGGGGACTTCAACGCCACGCTCTCGCATCACGGGCTGCGCAACCTGATCAAGAACGGCGTCGTTGAGGCCAGCGTGGAGCTGGGGCACTCGTTCGACCGTACATGGCCCGTGCGCGGCGTCTTCGCACCCTTCGGCGCGCTGATTCGCATCGACCATGTGTTGTTGCGTGGGATCACGCCGATCGCCATTGGGGAGGGCGACGGCAGCGGCAGTGACCATCGGTCAGTCACTGTCGACCTCGGTCTGCCTGCCTAGCCCATTCCCATGTCGCACCCGGTCGCTTCGGCATCACGCCGCAGACGGCGCAAAACTCGGCCTTCCGCCAGGTCTTCCCGGATTGCGGCGACAGCGTGGATGGCGACTTCGACTCCGACGACGATGAATGGCGCACCCACCTCGGGAATCGCGGCCATGCTCAGCAACGTTCCTGCGGTGACCATGACAACCGCGGCACTCAGCTCGCCGAAGTGGCGCAGTTCGCGCTGCCGCAACGACGCCCCGTTGAGCCACTTGGTGACAGGACTATCGGCGATGCGTTGACCGACCTCCTGGACCACCATGTGGACGCCCGCCATGGTGAGTGCCGTCGCCAGCGGATGGACGCCGGCAATCCCCAGCAGGGCGCCGGCTGTCGCCAGAACGACGCCCGCCACGACATTGCTGACGCGCCGAAACGAATCGGTGGGGGGCAGCGCGGGCTGGAGGGGGAGGGGAGCCGCGAGAGCGGTCATCCCGGCAGTCTCTGTCTCTTAT
>JBEPVH010000183.1:0-4910 GCA_041691115.1 bacterium
CTTCTGAGGTGCGAACACAGCAGCGGTGCCCGTCGGGCCGGTCAGTGGATTGTCGACATCGGCGGCGACTTCAATGCTCACGCCACGAACGCGATCCAGCGCGGGTCCGATGTCGGCGTGTCCCACCCAGGCAGTGGCGCCACCGCCGTCAGGAATCGGATTGCCGTCGCCGTCGCGAAAGATGGCTCCCAGGGACTCGAGGATTCCCAGGCCGCCGTCGGTCGTGGCACTGCCGCCGACGCCCACGATGATCCTCTTGGCTCCGGCGTCGATGGCGAGCCCAATGAGTTCGCCGACACCACGTGTCGACGCGGCGAGCGGATTCAGCTTGGAGCCGGAGAGCAGACGCAGTCCCGCGGCATCGGCAAGCTCGATGACTGCCTCTGTCGTGGAGAGCCAGCCGATTCGCGCCGTCACCGGATTGCCGAGCGGCCCTTGAACCACCGCTTCGGTGATCCGCCCGTCGACTGCCCCGACGAGAACATCCAGCGTCCCGTCACCGCCGTCTGCCACGGCGCGCGTCACCGCATCAGCGCCACCCCGCCGGACTCCCGACGCCAGGGCAGCGGCCGCCTGGGCGGCGGTCAGCGAGCCCTTGAAGGCGTTGGGTGCGCAGACGACGAGCATGAGCGCCCGCGAGGGTACTTCGAATTCCGCCTAGACGGCGATATCGCCTCTGCCACCGAGGTCGCGGTGGAATGCGAGATCCGCGGCGTGGGTGCGCTGCAGGCGGAGCATTCCATCACGGCGCTCCGCGAGGATTCTCTTGGCCTGCGCAGGCAGCGTAGGGTTGGCCAGCAACCTGTCGGCCACGGCGATTGCCTTGGCGTTGCCGCGGTACGGTGGGAACAGGCCCGATGTCAGCGCCGAAGCGACATCAGGCTCACGCTGTGCCCACCATTGCGCCACCGACTGTTCGTACAGCGCCGCATACGGATCGGTGAGCTGCTCCTGGCCGGCGGCGTAGAACCCACCGATGACCGAGCGCATCGTGGCGAGCTTCATGTCGGGATCGGAGGTGAGCTGCTGCCAGGCGCTCTGCTTGGCACGTTGAGTGGGGCTGGCGGTGCGTGCCATCTCCGCGTTGCGCTTGCCGAAGTCAGTGTTGTCGTGCGCCAGTTCCTGAGCGATGCGCTGTTCGGTGGCGCGGCCCTTGACGGCAAGGCGCATCAGCAGGTTCCAGCGCATCGACACGTCGAGGTCGAGGCCGCTGATGGTCTCTTGCCCGTCGAGCAACCGTGCGAAACGCGCGAGGTCGGCGGGTGCGTCGGCGTTGCTGATGTATGACTGCGCGTACACGAGCTGGAGGTCGCTGCCGGCGTCAGCGGCGTCCATCCCGGACTTGGCCAAGGCGGCGACGCGGCCGCGAACCGCGTCGCGATGCTGCGGATGGCCGTAGCTTGCGCACGATGCCGCATCGGCGAGCAGCGCTGCCACGGTGTCGGGGTCCTTCTCGGCGGTCACGTGGCGAGCCACCATGTCCACGTACTGCGTCGCGGCAATCTCAGCGTCGCGGACCATGTCCCATGCGCCCGACCAGATGAGGCGGCGTGTGAGCGGATCATCGATGTCGCTAACAGAGGCGATTGCTGTCTGCAGCGAGCGCGGATCAAGTCTCACCTTGGCGTAGGTGAGGTCGCCGTCGTTGAGGAGGATGAGATCGGCTCGCTTGCCCGCCAGTTGCGGCAGCTCGGTGCGCGGTCCCGTGACGTCCACCTCGATTTGCTCTGTGCGCGACAGCTTGCCATCGGCGCCGAAGGAGTAGAGGCCGACCGCGAGGCGATGGGTGCGCAACGTGGGATGCTTGGGGTCGGCCGTCTGGTCAACGGCGAACTTCACGATGGTGCCGTTGCTCAGGGTCGCATCAGGCGTCAGCGTGTTGGGTCCGGTGGTCTGCAACCACTCCTTTGCCCACTGGTCGAGATTACGGCCTGAACCGGCGCCGACTTCGCTGAGGAAATCAGCGAGTGTTGCGTTGCCCCACGCGTACTTCTTCATGTAGGCGCGCAGGCCGTCGCGGAACGGCTCGTCGCCGATGAGAGCGTGCAGTTGGCGCAGCGACGACGCACCCTTGGCGTAGGTGATGCCGTCAAAATTCTGCCGTGCCGTGGCCGTATCGGGGCAGTCGGCCACGATCGGATGCGTTGTCGGCAACTGGTCCTGATCGAGGGCCCAGCTCTTGACGCGGTCTGCGAAGTACAGCCACGAGTCCTTGAACTTTGTCGAATCGTGCTGAGCCATCGCCGACATGAGCGTGGCAAAGGACTCGTTGAGCCACAGGTCATCCCACCACTTCATGGTGACGAGATCGCCGAACCACATGTGGGCCATCTCGTGGAGGATGACCTCGGCGCGGCGGGCCCTCGAGCGCTGCGTGACGCGCGAGCGGAAGAGGTAGCTCTCGTTGAAGGTGACGCAGCCCGGCTGCTCCATCGCGCCCATGTTGAATTCGGGCACGAACAGCTGGTCGTACTTGCCGAACGGATACGGGATTTGGAAGTAGTCGCCGTAGTGATCCAGGCCCTGGCGCGTGATCTCGAAGATCTCCGCCTTGTCCTTATCCATATACGGCGCCATCGACGTGCGGCACCACAGGTTCATCTCGACGCCCTTATGGGTGTCGGTGATGCGGTGGTACGGACCGGCGACCACCGCGGCAAGGTATGTGGACATCGATTCGGTCTGCTTGAAGTCATGCCGTGTGCTGCCTGTCGATGCGGTCGCAGACGTCGTCTCGGCGCCGTTGCTGATGACACTCCAATGATCGGGAGCCGTCACCGACAGGTTGTACTTGGCCTTGAGGTCCGGCTGGTCGAAGCACGCGAAAACGCGGTGCGCATCGAAGGGTTCGAAGTGGGTGTAGAGGTACACCTGGCCATCGGCGGGGTCGACGAGGCGGTGCATGCCAACACCGGTCTTCTCATACCGCGCGGCGGCGATGACCTTGACCTCGTTGTGGGCCGCAAGACCGTCGAGTTGGATGCGGTCTCCACTGAAGACCCCGGCGGGCTGCTTGACGCCGTTGAGCCACACCTCGGCCCCGGCCGCGTTGAGATTCAGGAACGTGGACGCGCCGGCGGTGGCGGCGTCAAAGGTCATCGTGGTGACCGAGCTGTACGTGGCCCGCGCCGGGTCATCCGAGAGCTCAAGCTCGATGCGGTAGTCGACGTTCGAGATCAGAGCGGCGCGGTCGCGCGCCTCATCGCGGGTGAGGAGATCAGCAGGCATAGCCGCGGGACTCTGACACGCAGAGCGCGGACATCACAGGGACAAATTTGGCACCGCCCTCCGGCGCCGGAACTCAGCCCGCCTGAGGTGTGCCTGGAAGTGCCCGCTGGGAGCCGCGAAGGAGCGCCGGGGCGTCGGCCAGGACGCGTTCCGCCGCTGCTGCCGACAAGGATGGCCACTCGTCCTTAAGGCGGCTGCCACGCAGGTCGGCCGGCGTGGCCGGGGGTTCGAGCGGGATCCCATCCAAGGTCAGGGCCGAGATGGTGCGTCGTCGCGGCCCTGACCGGGTCAGGAAAACCGTGTCGATGCCCTCCAGGTCATATCCCCGTGCCCGGAACATGCCGTAGAGGGCCGGATCGGCCTCAAGGGCCATGCGCAGGGATGCCACCGTGGCCGGCCCTGCGCTGGCCACTGCAGTTTCCAGACGCGTCCCCAGACCCCGCCGCACCAACTCCAGCGTGGCGGCGCACTGCTCAAGCGTTGCCGTGGCGGGGTCGGCAGGGAAGGCGGTGGTCGCCGCCACCAGGCGGCGGGCATCCTCACCGGCGGCCCCCACCAGTAGTGCGCGGTTGCGAACGGCATCGCCGGCAACCTCGATGAGGAGCTGCCTTCCGATCGCCAGTGCTCGCTGATCCGCGGCGGCGCGAGATGTCGATTGCCGCCGGCGTTTGCCGGGGAGAAGGTGGTACTTCGGGTCTGTTCGCGACCCCTTGTCGGGTTTGTATCCGTCGATGCGGTTCGTGATATCGGCGCCCTTGACCGACACCGCACGGTCACCATCGCGCACTGGCCACTCAACCGCGACCTCGTTGACGACCAGCCCGGAGCCACGCTGTTCAGCGCCAAAGAGCAGCGGCATCCGCACATGCTGCGGCGTGCCATCACTGAACGCTGCAACGCTGTCGCGGACGGCGAGCACGAGATTGCCGCACGCGATCGAGTTGCCTTCCCCGATTGCCCGCTTGAGCAGAGCCAGGGTGGCGTCGTGACCGTCCCCCCGAACGGTCGAGACGCCGGCGGTCACTCGCCGAGGCCCTGCGGCGCCACGCGCGGCGGCAGACCCTGACGCTCACGCTGCAGATTTGCCAGCGTGATCGAATCGCGGATCAGGGTGAGCGCAATGCTGTGGTCCATCGCGGGCCATTCGCCCTGGCGACGGCTGCCCGGCAGGTCCGGGTGTGTCAGCGGCGGCTGCTCCAGAGGTTCCCGGTTGTGGGTGAGGATGGTCACCGGGCGGCGTCGCGGACCCTTTGATGTGTCGTATGAAACGTCGAAGGAGTCCAGCTCATACCCGAGTTCCCGGCCCCGCTTGTACGCCGGGCCACCGTTGCTCATGACGTCGAAGATCGCGGATGCCGACGCGGAGCCCTGCGCATCGACGGCGGCGATGGCCGAATCGACGGCGCGCTCGCGCACCTGCTTCACGGCCTCGACCACAGCCTCGAGGGGCGTGGCATCGCTGATCGTGGGCAAGCCATCGTCGAGCTGCTGGGCGCGCATGCGCGCTCGGTCCAGGAGCTCGCGGACGCCCTGCCGATCAGCCGACCTGCCGTGTCGCGGCATCTGCGGGTCCTGAAGCGGGCGGGCCTGGTCGTGGAGAGACCGCTGGGAACGCGGCGGATCTACCAGCTCCACGATCAGGGTGTGGAGGCTGTGCAGGCCTACGTGGAGCGCGTCTGGGG
>JBEPVH010000184.1:0-4910 GCA_041691115.1 bacterium
GAGCTGGCCGATCTCGCGCGCGGCAAAACGAACCTGCGAGGCTTCGCGGACATCACAACGCATGACGGTGTGCGGGACGACACGGCGTGGCGCCGATGCCAGCGGTTCCTGTCCGAACTCAGGAGCTCGAACCTCCTCGATCAGTATCAGTGCCATGCGTACGGCTTGAGCGCGGATTGCCTCGCGGCCCATGGTCTTGGTGCCCGCAAGGCGGACAACCTTCATGTCGAAGTTGTCATCGGTCAGATCATCACGGAACGCGATGGCGACATACACCTCGCCGACGAGCCGCGGCGTGCCATCTCCGTTGGGCCCTGCTAGGCCGGTGATACCGATACCGATGTTGGTGTTGTGGTCGCTCTTGAGCATCGTGCTCACTGCCATCTCGGCCGCCACCTCGGGGCTCACCGCGTGGTGCAGCGCCAGAGTTTCGGGCTTAACGCCGAGGGCGATCTTGTTGGCGTTGGTGTACGTCACCACTCCACCACGCACGTACGAGGAGCCGGCGACCGCAGTGCAGACGGCGGTGGCGAGACCGGCGGTGCAGGATTCGGCGAATGCCACGCCAAAGTGGTGGCGGACCAGCATGGCGCGAACGCGGAAGGCCTCGGGGAATGAGCGGCTCAGCTCATGTTCCTCCGGCGATGCCTCATCGATCTGCGGCATGCCCGGCAGGGTGGGTTGCCATGTCGATGGTTCCGCCGCGGCGACCGTCTCGAGTTCGAACAGTCCAGGCTGGTACCAGCGACCCTGTTCCATGCCAGCAGCCTAGGACGGCATCACGGACACGCCGCGGACGATGCGGCTAGCCCGGCAGGAACGAGAGGCGCACCTGGCGCTGCGGATTATCGCTGTTGAGATCGACGAGAACGAGACGCTGCCACGTGCCGAGTTGAAGCCGCGAAGCTTCTACGGGCACGGTGACGGACGGCGAGATGATGGCTGGGAGGACGTGATCCGCCCCGTGGCCCTTGGCACCGTGGCTGTGGCGGTATCTGTCATCGCGGGGCAGAAGGCGTTCCATGGCGTCGATGAGGTCGCCCTCAGACCCGCTGCCTGTCTCGAAGATGGCGACGCCCGCAGTGGCGTGAGGCACGAACACTGAGAGAAGGCCGTCACCCTGCCCTGCGAGAAATTCCTCGGCGGCTCCGGTGATGTCGACGGTGCGCCGCGACGACGTGTCGACGGCTATGACCTGGGACTTCACGGAGTTGGCGCGGGACTCGCAGGCGCCTGGCAGGCCGGAACGTTGAAGGTCATCGAATCGTAGATGTGCGCGAAGTCGTCCACGGCACCGCCACTCTCGTAGTTGAGGTCGAGCGCAATGGCATGCGTGGCGTCGAGCTTGAGACGGATTTGTGCGAGGTGCGACTGCAACGGCGCAGTGGCTGCAATGGGCGAAGCCGACCCTGTTCCGGAATGGTCGTACTTGATGAGGTCGCCGGTAACACCGCACACAACAACCGCGTCATCGGACGCCTGTGTGTAGCCGCTAGCACCGGCAGCGCCCAGAGCTGCCGTCGACGCCGCGACGCGGACGACAACCGTCGTCGTGCCACTCTGCGGGCGGAAGATGACGTCCTTCGGTTCATCGGCAAAGGTCCACGAGGTGGGGTACAGAACGGCGAATCCCTTCTCGCTGGATCCGTACGGTGTGAACGACCCCTGTGCGGTCAGGGAGGGATCGGCAGTGATCCACCCCGATACCGTGGCACCCTCGACGTTGAACCAGCCGCCATTCGCCGCCGTGTAGTCGAGAACTTTGAGCTCGGCTCCCTGTGCGGCTGCCGCCAGCTTTGTGCCCGACGTGGACGCACTGCTGCGGATGTTCAAGCCGAGTGGCGACAGCACGGTGCGTATCCCTGTCTTCTGCGGTCCCACCGGCGGCGTGGCGCTGCCACTGGCCTCGGGGTATGGCGTCTGCGGCAGGTCTGTGACCACACCGGGCGTCGTCGTGGTTGCGCACCCGGCGACGACAAGCGTTACCAGGATCGCGGCAAAGCGGCCGAACATGGCCGCGACCGTATCAAGGAGGCCCCTGCCTACGCGGCCAGAACCTCGAGCACTGCCGCCATCGAGGCTCCCAGGGCATCCAGGTCGTAGCCGCCCTCAAGGCACCACACGGTCCCCGCACCCGTCGCTGCAGCAAGGGTGCTCAGACGGTCTGCCACCGCCGCGTATGTGGCCTCGGTGAGGCCCAGGTCGGCGAGTGGATCTGCCTCGTGGGCGTCGAACCCCGCGGACACCAGGATGATCTCGGGACTGTGCGCCGCAACGCGAGGCAACACCGTCTCATCGAGGTGCTTCAGCCAGGCGTCGCCGTCGGTGCCGGCGGGGACGGGAACATTGAGTGTTGCCCCCTCCCCTTCCCCGGCGCCGCGCTCCGAGACGGCACCCGTGCCGGGATAGAACGGTGATTCATGGATTGACGTGTAGAGGACGTCGCCATCGTCGTAGAACATGTCATGGGTTCCGTTGCCATGGTGCACGTCGATATCGACGATGGCCACACGAGTGATTCCGTGGGCTGTCTGCGCGTGCCGCGCGCCAATCGCGATGTTGTTGAAGAGACAGAACCCCATGGCAACGGAAGGACAGGCGTGATGACCCGGGGGCCGCATCAACGCGACTGTGTGCGTTCCCTTGACAGCCGCATCCACCGCAGTAATGGCGGCACCGGCAGCCATGCGAGCTGCTGCAGCTGACAGTGCCGTGCAATACGTGTCGGCATCGAACCAGCCACCACCACTGAGTGCCATCGCATCGACGGCGGCGATGAGACGTTCGTCGTGGACGGTTGCGATCTGTTCCTCTGACGCGGGATCGGGCGAGAGGACAGGAATATTTCTCGCGGCGATGAGTGGCGCGATTGCTGCGCGGATCGCTCGAACACGGTCAGGCCGTTCCGGATGTCCGGGTGACCTGTGCGCCGTGAAGATCTCGTCGTCGACGACAGCCGCACTCATGCCGACCTGCGCCGCGCCGTCCTGATGTCGTTGATGGCGTCGCGCAACTCGGTGGCAGCCGCACCAGGGTCGGCCGCTTTGGCGATGCCGCGACTGAGCGGAATCAGCATGCCGCCGCCTCTCGAATCGAGTCCCGCGCTCACCGTAGCTTCGAGATCACCACCCTGCGCACCAACGCCAGGCGTCAGCAGCGGCGCGTCGGATGCCAACTTCCGGACGGCTGCCACGGCGAAAGGATCGGTCGCTCCCACGACATAACCGACAGCGCCCGCAGCACCGGGCCACGTCGCCGATGTCGACACGATTCTTTCGTACAGCGGCTCGCCGGACGCCAGCTTCTGCTCTAGAAAATCCGCGGCGCCAGGGTTGGATGTTCTGGTCAGGAGGAAGACACCGCGATCCGCGTGCGCCAGGAAGGGAGCAACCGAGTCCTCTCCCATCAACGGATTCAGCGTCACGGCGTCGGCACCCAGGACATCAAACACAGCGCGCGCATACGCTTGCGCTGTGCTGCCGATGTCGCCGCGCTTGGCATCAATGAGGAGGATGCGGTCGCCGGGGATGTCTTTCCGGAGTTTCTCGAGGAGTGCATAGCCGGCGGGGCCGTGCTGTTCGAAGAACGCCATGTTGGGCTTGACGGCGCACACGGCTTCCAGGCACGACTGCAGAAGATCGCGGCACGTGCGTTCGGCACCGGCGAGGTCACTGTCCGCAGGGTCGAGGCCGAGACAGAGGAGCGACGACGACGACGCCACCGCGGCGTCAAGCCGGTCGCGAAAGGTCACCCGACGCCTACCAGGTGTCGCGGCTCGTCGAGGGCTGGATTGCCCCCTGGTCCGTCCGCGGCGAATACGGGATGTCGATCCGTGACTTCTCGGACGCCACGCACTTGGGGCAGACCTTGGCCACGCGACCGTCCAAGATCACCGAAGCGAGGCGGTAGATCGGGGTCTCGTCCCCGCAGCTGTCGCACGGATTGAGAATCGGCACGTCGACGACTCTACAGCCCTCAGATGGAGCCGGGTCGAGGAGGGGCCGCCTTCCCGGCCCCGATCACTCCTGCCTAGCCGCCCATGATGGTTTTCTTGAAGAGTTCGATGATGAGAACTGCGCCGCCTGCCTTGAGCACCATGTCGACGAGGAATCCACCACCGCTCTCTTGGTGGCTCAGAACTTTGTGCAGTCCGCTTCCCGCAACTGATGCAGGAATAAGAAACTCGCACGCCGACAACAGTGGCCCTGCTACTGCGTCTTTGATACCGAGTGGGTCGGCACCCATTGTGATACTGAGCATCCGATTGTCTCCGTAACTTTGCTAAGAGCCCCATGTACTTTTCATGTGGCGGTCTCTGTGAAGTAAGACGTCGGATGCACAACGTCTTCTTACACACCGCGCATGACATGACGCGCACACGCATGTATTCGCGCAACGCGTATGCCGTCATGCACCGTGATGTGCGCAGGAGGCTGTTACGGCCTCAACTGTGTCGTGACAGCGGCGTCGGGGAGACAGGACTCGAACCTGCGACCCCTGGTCCCCCAGACCACCCGTCGCGAATTGAGATCAGAATGGGGCCGCGACGACTCTACCGCGGTTCGATAGACCCGGGTCGAGAGGCTTGTGACGCGGGGGCTAGGCGCCCACCTGGCCCCGCGACGATGCGCCGCCCCGATACGCTCCACGCCGATGCTTGACGTTCTCACTCGCTGGCACGCCGCCCCGACCGTCGTCGTTGACGCGACTCACGGCGGCTTCGATTGGGGATGGGATAGCTTCGTCGCTATCGGAACGATCGGCGCAGCGGTGGCAACGGGCGTCCTCGCGTTTTTCACCTACCGCCTCGCGAGCCGCACGGCGACGCTCGCCAAGGAAACGACACTCTTGGCGGCCGGGACCGATGCTGAAGTCCGCGCACAGACGCGGCCGCTGCTCATACCGAGAGG
>JBEPVH010000185.1:0-4908 GCA_041691115.1 bacterium
GCGTCCTCCAGTGTGCGCATCAAGGACCCGTTGTAGAGCGCTGCCGCTGGATGGTAGAGCGGAACGTAGGTGCGGTCACCTCTGATCACTCTGTCGCCGTGGATCTGCGAGATCGCAGCCATCCCAGGCAGAACCCGTGCCACCGCGTGGCGGCCGAGCAGGAGGATGACGTCCGGCTTGATGATCTCGATCTGCGCATCGAGGTACTGAGCGCAGGCATCGACTTCGGTCTGTTCGGGGTCGCGGTTGCCCGGCGGCCGGCACTTGACCGTATTGCTGATGTAGATGTCGTCGCGCGACAGCCCGACGGACGTCAGCAGTTTGGTGAGGACGTTGCCGGCGGCGCCGACAAAGGGGCGGCCGGAGAGATCTTCCTTCTCGCCCGGTGCCTCACCGATTGCCATGATCCTGGCGGATGCCGGGCCGAAGCCCGGCACCGCCTGGGTCCTGGTCGTGTGCAGCGGACAGGCGACGCAGCCGCGTATGTGCTCGTGGACCGTTTCCAGAGCACTGGCGGCCAGCGTCGTCGTCACGATGCGTGTGTCTTTTGCTTATGCAGGTCCGCCCGAGCCCGCACCAGCGGCCTCGGTCTGCTGCTGTCCAAGTTCGCGCAGCGCGTCGCGGCGCGACAGGTTGACGCGTCCACGGTCGTCGATCTCGATGACCTTGACCATGATCTCGTCGCCGATGTTGACGACGTCCTCGACCTTCTCGACACGGTGCTCGGCCAGATGACCGATGCGAACCAGCCCCTCCTTCTTCGGTGCGATCTCGACGAACGCTCCGAAGCTCATGAGGCGGGCGACGCGGCCCTTGTAGATGCGGCCGATCTCGATGTCTTCGGTGAGGTCACGGATCATGGCGACCGCCTGCTCGCGCGCTGCGGCGTTGGCGGAGGCGATGAACACGCGGCCGTCGTCCTCGATATCGATCTGGCAGCCGGTCTCCTCGACGATCTTGCGAATCATCTTGCCGCCGGGGCCGATGATGTCGCGGATCTTGTCGGGGTTGATCTCGATGGTCTCGATGCGAGGAGCCCACTGGCTCATCTCGGCGCGAGGACCGGAGAGGGTCTTGGCCATCTCCGCGAGGATGTGAATGCGGCCGACGCGAGCCTGCTCGAGTGCCTTCTCAACCAACGACCACTTCAGGCCCTTGATCTTCATATCCATCTGCAGAGCTGTAATGCCCTTCTCGGTACCTGCGACCTTGAAGTCCATGTCTCCGAGTGCATCTTCCATGCCCTGGATGTCCGAGAGAATGGCTGCCTCGTCGGCACCCTCCTCGGTAATCAGGCCCATGGCGATACCGGCGACAGGTGACTGCAGCGGAACGCCTGCATCAAGCAGCGCCAAGCTGGAGCCGCAGACCGATGCCATCGATGTCGAACCGTTCGACGAGATGACTTCGGTGACGATGCGGACGACGTAGGGGAAGTCCTCTTCGGGCGGCATCACGTTGTGCACTGCGCGCTCGGCGAGGGCACCGTGACCGATCTCGCGACGGCCTGGCGAACGCATGGGACGCGCCTCACCGACCGAGTACGGCGGGAAGTTGTAGTGGTGCATGAAGCGCTTCCACTCTTCCAGACCGAGACCGTCGATCTTCTGCTGGTCCGACGACGCACCGAGGGTGACGACCGACAGAGCCTGCGTCTGACCGCGGGTGAAGATTGCCGAACCGTGGGCCCGGGGCAGAACGCCGACCTGGCACCAGATGTCACGGATCTCGTCGCTCTTGCGACCGTCGGGGCGGATGCCCTCGGTGAGGATCGCCTTGCGGACGGCCTTCTTGAGAACCGACTCGAACGCCTTGGAGATGTCGCCCTTCTTGTCGGCGAAACGCTCGCCAAGCTGGCTGACGCAATCGGCCTTGAGAACGTCAAGTGCTGCTTCACGCGACGCCTTGTCGGCGTTGCGGGCGGCGGCACCGATGCGGTCGGCGACCAGACCGGAAACGGCCTCGACGACCTCGGGATCGGTGGCGACCGACGGGTAGGTCATGTCGGGCTTGCCGACGGCTTCCTTGATCTTGAGCTGGAACTCGCACAGCTTCTTGATCTCGTCATGGGCCATGCGCAGCGCCTGGAGGACAACGTCCTCGGAGATCTGCATGGCACCGGCTTCGACCATCGAGATGGCGTCGTGCGTGCCCGCAACCACGAGGTCGAGGTCACCGTCGCGCATCTGCTGCAGCGTCAGATTGAGGATCAGACGACCCTCGATCATGCCGATGCGTACGCAGGCGACAGGTCCCGCATGGGGAATGTCGGAAATGACCAGAGCGATGGAAGCTGCGGTGACGGCAAGCGTCGCCGGATCCTGCTCCTGGTCCGTCGACACCACGGTGGCGACGAGCTGGACGTCGTTGCGGAAGTCCTTGGGGAAGAGCGGCCGCATCGGGCGGTCGATCATGCGGCTGGCGAGAATGCCCGCTTCCGGAGGACGGCTCTCACGACGGGGGAACGATCCGGGGATACGTCCGGCCGCGTAGAGCTTCTCCTCGTAGTCACATGTGAGGGGGAAGAAGTCGATTCCCTCTCGCGGTGCCTTGGAGGCGACGGCGGTGACGAGCAACATGGTGTCGTCAATGCGGATGAAGAGCGAGCCGTTCGCCTGCTCGGCGATATGCCCGGTCTCCACTACGAGGGTCTTACCCGCGTATTCGGTTTCGAATTTTTGATAGGCCATGGGTTATTTGTGTTTCCTGTTGTTTGTTGTGTTGATTCCCCGGCCCCGGCGATGCCCCACCCTTGCGTGGGCGGTGAGGTGTTGGAGGGTGGAGGCCGGCCGCGGCGCGCTCACATATGGAGCTGCGTCCTTCCGGGGTCCACGCCCCAACCTCTCACGCGCACGCCCTTGGGTGGGGACGATGTGCCGGAGGCCGGAACTAGACGATTGTTAAGCCGGGGTTAGTGCGTAATACCGCCCTCCAGATGCTTTCCAGAGAACTCTTGAGAGCACTAGCGACGAAGTCCCAGCCGGGCAACGATCGCGCGGTAGCGCTCGACATCCTCACGGGTGAGGTAGTCGAGAAGGCGGCGGCGCTTGCCGACGAGTGTCAGCAGGCCGCGACGCGACGCGTGGTCCTTGGGATGGGTGCGGAGGTGCCCGGTCAGCATGGCGATGCGGTCCGAAAGAACCGCGACCTGCACCTCGGCCGACCCTGTGTCGGTCTCGTGGCGCCGGTGCTCGGCGATGATGTCCTGCTTGGTCCGCACTGTCTCTGTCTCTGTCGTCAACGGCTTGCTCCTCGGCCCCGTGGGGCGTAGTCACCGCAGGTACAGGGTGGGCCGATCCGGCCGTTCCGGTCATCGGTTGCCGTACCTGGGTCGGGCGGGAGTCTAGCAACTCGCCCGATCTCAGTGCCGTTAGAGACCGTCCTCGTCGAGTTCGGCGTGCTCCATACCGAAGGCATGACCCAATTCGTGGAGGACTGTGGTGCGGATCTCCCTGCGCAGCGTGGCCTCATCAGGACACCAGGTTTCGATGATCAGCTGATAGATCTCGACCGCGTCGGGGGGCTCGTTCTGGATGCCCACTCCCCGCTCCGCGGAGAAAGCCCAGGGCAGTCCGAGCGGATTGGAGAAGTAGCACCCCAGGATGTGGGGGTCGGTCTCGGGCGGATCGAGGCGCGGCAAGGGTTGGACGGAGATCGCGGTCCCGCGATCGTCGAGAAGCTTCGCCAGGCCGTCGGGCAGCTCGGCGACGACAGCCGCTGCTATGGCATCGAACTCCGCCGACGTGATGCGGTGCGGCACCACGAAATGCTCCGGATCGAGTTGCGCTGCCCGGGCGAGGTGGACGTCGGCATCTGCAACCCGGCCGAGGTACAGCAGGACGGTGGCCAGCAGAAGCTCGGACTCGGCGTCGTCTGGGCTCAGCTCGAGGGCCCGCGTCGCCGCCTCCAGTGCCGTGTCCAATTCATTACAGCGCAGGGCTGCCTCGGCGCGGCCGGCGTGCAGATCGGGATCTTTGGGCTCGCGCTGCAGTTCCCTGTCAGCGAGCTTCAGTGCATCGAAGCAGTGCCCGTCCTCGCACATCTCATGAATGCGCTCGACGGAGTCGCGGCCGCTCACGGCATGACGAAGCGGATCGACCCCGGGAGGCAGGTGACCGTTGCTGCTCCCGACCCCAAGGGCTCACCCTCGGCCTCGAAGCGCAGGGGCTCCTCATCCACGGGCTCGATCTGAATCGACTTGGCCTGCATGACCTCGATGCCGGGCATCGAGAGGTGGGTGCCGCGGTAGATGCGAGGCACGCCCAGGATGGAGCGCCAGCGCGGCATCTCCCCCACGAGCACCACCTCGAAAACACCGTCGTCGAGCAATGCTGCCGGAGCGATCTTCATGCCGCCACCGAAGTAGCGGCCGTTGGCCAGGACGACGTTGGAAACGCGGCGCATGAGCGGCTTGCCGTCCAGCGTCAGTTGCACCTGGCGTACACCGTATCCCAGCAACTCGGCCAGCGAGATGGCCAGGAAAACTGCCGAGCCACGCGGTCCGCCACCCTTGAAGCGGCTGCGGTTGACACGGGCAACGACCTCACCACCCACGCCCCAGTCGGCGATGTTGATGAAGTGGTGCACCACTCCGGGGTCACCGTTGGTGCCCGGGGTCTCGATGCGTCCTGCATCGATGCGGCGCTCACGGCCGGCTGCCAGGGCTTTGATGGCGACTTCGGCGTTGGGAAGTTGCGCTGTGCGCCGGAAGTCGCCGCCCGTTCCTGAGGGAATCAGGCCGATCGCCGCCTCGGCATTGATGACTGCACCGCCCTCGTCGAACCAACCGTTCACAACCTCATTGAGAGTGCCGTCGCCACCAACGGCGACGACGCGCTCGTAGCCATCACGCAGCGCCTTGCGCGTCAGTGCAGTGGCGTCACGGGGCCCTTCAGTGAGCTTCACGTC
>JBEPVH010000186.1:0-4905 GCA_041691115.1 bacterium
GTCCAGTGCCGCGCCGGACCCCGCTGGCGCTGCGACTCCATGTCGACGGTGGCGCCCTCGACATCACCGAGCAGGGGCATGAGAAACGGCTCGCAGCCTATGTCGTCAACAAACCTGACGACGTGCCCGGCATCGCCCGTCTCGGCATCGACGCGCTGGACCCGGCCCTGGACGAAGCCACCCTCGCTTCGTTGCTCAAGGCCGCCGGTGGCACCCACCTCAAGACAGTCCTGGCCAACCAGTCGGTGATCGCCGGCATCGGTAACGCCTACTCCGACGAGATCCTCCACGCGGCACGGCTCTCCCCTTTCAGTGGCGCGTCCCGTCTCGATGCCGCGGGCATCACCCGCCTTCGCGAGGCCATCGGCAGCATCCTCGGCGCGGCCGTCAGCGACGCGTCGGGGCGTGAGCCCAGTGAACTCAAGGACGCCAAACGCGGTGGCATGCGCGTGCATGGACGCACCGGCGAGAAATGTCCTGTCTGCGGCGACGTCGTCCGCCAGGTGGATCTGGGCAGCCGCTCGTTGCAGTACTGCGCCGGATGTCAGACCAACGGCAAGGTCTACGCCGACCGCCGCCTCAGCAAACTTCTGAAGTAGCTCAGCGTGCGACGGATGCGGCGATGTGATCGCGGATGCGCTCGATGCCCTTCTCGAGGTTGGGCAGAGAGTTCACATAGCTGAGCCGGATGTAGCCCTTGCCCATGGCGCCGAACGCAGTGCCCGCAAGAAGCGCCACGCCTGCGTCGTTGAGGATGGCATCGGCAAGCGTCTTCTCGTCGATACCCGTCTCGGTGATGTTGGGAAAGACGTAGAAGGCACCGGCGGGGCGATGGCAGGAGACGCCGGGAATCGCGTTGAGGCCGTCGACGACGGCGTCGCGGCGTTCGCGGAACTCGGCAACCATCTCGGCGACAGCTCGATCCGACTCGGGCGATTCGAAGGCCTCAACAGCCGCCCACTGAGTGAACGCTGCAGCGCACGACGAGGTGTTGATCATGAGCCTGTCCATGTGCTTGGCGAGCTCTGCGGGCATCGCCCCGAAGCCAAGCCGCCAGCCGCACATGGCCCATGCCTTGGAAAGGCCGTTCATGAGCAGCGTTCGCTCCTGCATCCCGGGAAGCGAGTACAGCGACACATGCTCGCCGTCGTAGATGAGACGGCTGTAGATCTCGTCGGAGATGACGAAGAGATTCTTCTCCTGGGCCAGCTCGGCGATCGCCTCGCAGTCGGAGCGGGTCAGCACGCCGCCGGTGGGATTGGCGGGCGAATTGACGATGAGAACACGTGTCCTGTCGGTGACCAGGGCGCGCAACTCATCGACGTCGAGGCGGAAATCGTTGGCCTCACGAATCGGCGCGGGTACCGCCTTGCCGCCGAGGAAGTCGACGAGCGAGTGATACGCGGGATAGCCGGGATCGGGAACGATGACCTCGTCACCGGGCTCGATGAGCGCCCACAGAGCGAAGAGGATGAGGTTCTTGCTGCCGGGCACCAGAACCACGTTCTCGGCGGCGCACGCGGCACCTGTCTGCTTGGTGACGTAGCGGGCAGTCGCCTCGCGCACTTCCATGATTCCCGACGCCGGGGTGTAGTGCGTGGCGCCCGTGTTCATGGCCTTGACGGCCGCATCGATGATGTTCTGCGGCGTGGCGTAATCGGGTTCGCCGATTTCCAGGTGCACGATGTCGCGCCCCTGAGCCTCAAGGCGTCGCGCCTGAGCCAGGACCTCGAAGGCCCCCTCGGTGCCCAGACCGTCCATGCGGTGAGCGAATCGCAGTGTCACGCGGCCGAGATTAGCAGGGGTCCCGAGGCGGCCGCGTCAGCCGCGGATGGTGAACGGCCCGGAGAGCCCGACGGGCGCCTCCTCGGTGACGCGCATATCGCTGACGTGAGCCAGGCCGGGGCCGACGCGTAGCTCCTCAATGAGCGCCTGAACCGGACCGGGCGGGCCCTCGACGACGCATTCGACGGCACCGTCGTCCAGGTTCCTGACACTTCCTGCCAGATCTGCCGTAGATGTGGCATGTCGCGCCACGAAAGCGCGATAGCCGACACCTTGAACACGACCCCGGATCACAATGCGGCGCCGGACGACGTTGTCAGGCGGCTGCGACAGGTTCACCCTCGAGACGGCGGATCAGCGGCAGCAGATCCTTGGTGCTCGTCAGCTTCTCGCCCGACAACTCGGACATCAGTGCCAGGATGCGGCGCTGCACGGGTGCCTCGTGATCGCGGCCCGGCAGGTACATGTTGAGCATCTTGGAGATGTACTCAGGATCATCAAGCTGGGCCACCACCGACGGCTCGGTCACCGTTGTCGGATGCTTGGGGGCATCGTTGGTGCTGCGGATCATCCACAGCGCCATCTTGAGAATCGCCGGCAGCACGTCGGGCTTGTTGTTGACAGCCTTGCGCAGGTACTTGGCGTAGCACGCCGCGTGGCGCAGTTCGTCAGCGGCAAGCGTCTTGAAGATCTGCCCGATCACCGGTTCGGGGGCGTTGTTGCTGAACGTCGTGTACCAGTGGGCCAGGCGCTGCTCACCGCAGAAGTGCATGGTGAGCGTCTCGATGGCAGGACCCTCGGCGAACGTCAGGCGCAGCTTGGGGAGGTCGGCCTCGTCGAATGTCTCGCCGATGCGCTCCAGGTACTTGCGCAGCGTCAGGTGATGCTTCATCTCCTCGTAGAACCAGATCGAGATAAAGGAGCAGAAGTCGATGTCGTTGTAGAAGTCCCTGATGAACATCTCGGTGGCGTAGAGCGCCGAGAGTTCGGTGAGGCACACGTGGCGCAGGTCCTTGCGCCACTGGTCATTGATCAGGGAGGGGTCGATGGTGTCCCAGGGGATGTCCTCGGAGAAATTCCAGCGGACCCGCTCGAGACGCACAAAGAGATCGTCATACAGCATGGCTTTCATTCTGAACACTCCACCCCGTATAAGCATTCTCCGTGCTGGATGGTTTCTTGACGTCTTTTTTGGCCATCGTGGACAATAGAGGGGCGATGTCGAGTGAGGCGCCGACCCCGGGCGCGGTCATAACCCTGCCCCGCGAGGTCACCCAGCGGCTCCTGGCCGACGTGGACGCCATCGCCAAGCGCATGACCCGGCAGATCGCCGAACTGGGCGGACTGCCCCCGGAGTTCCGCCGCGTCGGCTACCTCAGAACGGTTCTGGCAGCCTGCCGCGATGCCCTTCGCACCCTGGTTCGACTGCTCGAGGATGGCCACGGCCTGCGCCCCGGCGATCTCGACCATCTCGGCTTGATGGGCGCCCGCCAGGCGGAACTCGGCGTTCCCCTGGAATTGCTGCTGGCCGCCTACCGCCACGCCGCCAAGGTGGTGTGGCGCGAGGTCATCGGTGAGGCCACGCGCCTCCACGACCTGCCGCCGGCCATGGTCATCGCCGTCACCGAGAACGTCCTCGAATACCTCGACGCCATCTCCGGCGCCGTCGGGGCTGCCTATCTGGAAACCCGCGAGCGCATCGTTCGCGAGCGCGACCGAAACCGCGACAGGGTGCTGGCCCGGCTCCTCGCCGGCGATGACTCCATGGAACTGCGCCATCTGGCGGCGGTGTCCGACCTCGAACTGTCGCCGCCGTACCGCGTCGTCGCCTACTCGATTCCCGGCGCCGACCTGGAGATGAGCGAACTCGATGATGTCTGGCGCCGCGCCGGTGCCCTGACAGCTGCGGAACCGCCGCACACATGGATCGTCCTCCTGCCCGCTCGCACCGATATCGCCGTCATCTGCCGCGAGGCTCTGCGCCGCGCCGGCCCCGCCGGGGCGGAGATGCGCTTCGGCGTCGGCCCCGTGGCCCTGGGCCTGGGGGATCTCGCCGCATCAGCGATGCGTGCCCGGCGTGCTCTCGACATCGGCTGGCGCATCGAACCCGAGCGCCGGGTTCACGACGATGCCGATCTCGGCGTGTTCGCCGCCCTTGATTCCGACCCGGAGGCTCTTGCGGTTTTCGCCTCCCGGGTGCTCGGACCGCTCGCCGAGTCGGCACAGCCGCGTCATGCCGAGCTGCGTCATACGCTCGAAGCGCTCCTGCTGAGCCACAACATCTCCGAGGCGGCGGCCACGCTGGGCCTGCACCGCCACACCATCGTCTATCGGATTCGCCGTCTCAAGGAATTGGGCGTCGACCCCGATGCCCCGGGTGAGCGGCCGCGCCTGTGGCTGGCTTTGCAGGCATTGCGCCTGCTGCATCCCCCGGGCGACCCACTGGGAGAGATCTGAATGTCCGCAGCCTGTCCCTTCGCCGGTCCTACGGTATTCCCGTGACCCGGCATTCGACACCGGCGGATTACGCGCGCCTTGGACTCCCGCCATCGGCGACAGCCGCCGAAGTGAAATCGGCGTTCCGCCGTCTGGCGCTGCGGTACCACCCCGACCGCAACCCGGATAACGAATCCGCCGCAAAACAATTCCGCCTCATCGTCGACGCCTACGACGCCATTCTCGAGGGCCCACCGCCACCGACACCGATGGCGGCACGGCGGCCTCAGAACGGCCAGGTGCCGCGCCCGGCACCCGCACCGGGGCGGCCATTGCCACCGGTCCCGCCGCCGATGGCCCGGGTCCCCATCCAACCCCGGCCGAAAGCGCCGTCGGGTCCGCGCCCCCTGGCATCGCTGCACTTCGGTGAGACGGTGTGGGCCGACTACTCGGCCATCCTCGTGGGACCCGACCGCACCTGTTACCTCGACCCCGCCGCCATCGGCCGCGACCATGTGGACCGTGGCACCCTGGTGAGCATTGCCCGCGAATCAGACGGCTACTACGTCGTTTTGCCGCCAGGCTGCCGCCACCGCTGGTCGGTGTCGACGCGCGCCGCCGCCGCCGGTCTCATCGTTGCATCCATCGACGTCGGTGAACCGCCGCGCCCTGAGGGCTCCGAGC
>JBEPVH010000187.1:0-4892 GCA_041691115.1 bacterium
ACCCACGCCTGCCATGGTCCCCAGGATGAGGGACATCAGGAGCTGAGCCCTGACGTAGCCACCGATGACGACGGCGAAGGCGTCGAATCCGAAGTCCACCTCGGACCGGGCCCGCCCTGGCAGGAGGGCGATGAGGCCGGCCCGCAACTCCTCGCCATCGCGCAGCACCCAGAAGGCCACGACGAACACGATGAGAATGTCGATCATTGCCTGGACTGTCCCTGTGATGCCGCTCAGGAGGACGCCACCCATGCGCGACGAGATGTCGGACGTGGTCTGGTCGGAGAGACCGCCGGACCCGAGGTTGATGCCCTTGGAGTGCAGCTCACCCTGCAGCGAGGCGATCGAGCTGGAGATCTGGCTGAGCAGGTAGGGCACCTTCTCGTCGTAGAGGGCATGAGCTTCAGTGGCCAACGGCGACGCGATCATGTAACCCAGGCCGATAAGCGCAGCCAGGCCGCCGATCAGGACCGTTACGGCCGCCAGCGTCCGGGGAAAGCGGGCGTAGTGCTCCAGAGCCGCCACGGGCGGCGCAGCGATCAGGGCGATGATCACCCCGAAGATGGCGAAGAGGGGTACTGCCAAGATCGAGCCGAGGACGCCCTGCACCACCAGGATCAGCTGATACGAGACCCAGATCGTGATCACGACGGCGGCGGCCTTGATCCAGCGCCAGGCGGCGGCCCTGTCGGATTCCAGCACGTTCACCGGAACGCCCGGAATGTCCGCTTCTTCCTCGGTGCGGGGCGGCGCGCCTCGGCTCACCGGCATGAGAGGAGTGTAGGCGCCATACGGCGAACCTCCCGCCGCCGTGACCTGCCCGTTTTGACTCCCTCACCAGGCCTTTGGTAGCCTCAGGCCCGTCACCGATAGCCGTGGCAGGGTCCCTCAAGGCGGGCCCCGCCGCCTCGAGACGACGCGCTAGGGAGGGGATCCGATCTGCGGTAGACGCCACCGACTGGTACGGCACGCCCTCGTGCTCGCTGCCGTCATAGCGCTTCCCCTCATGGCTCCGAGGGTCCTTGTGCCGACCGCGGATGTCCGCGACGGTGCAGCCGACGCTTCGCTGACGGCGTCGATCCAGCGCTCCGGTGCTTCACAGGTCATTACCCGTCCCGCCGCCACCGTCGTCGTCGCCCGCGGCCAAACGCTCGACAGCATTGCCGCTACGTACGACGCGTCGGTGGCGACTATGCGCTGGGCCAATGACGTGCGCGATGCGACGCAACCGGAGATGGGTGCGGTGCTCGTCGTTCCGCCCGGCAAGGGAGCACTCGTCGCAGTCCTTCCCGGTGAGCGCCCGTCGGAACTGGCGACGCGCCTCGGTATCGACCCGCGCGTCATCCTCGACTACAACCAACTGCACCGCGACGATCCGCTCGACGTCGGCACGTACCTGCAGGTGCCCGAACAGATGGCGCCATCAGGCGCACTTCTCTCCAATGAAGTGGTGCCCATCGGTGCTGGTGTCCCCGGTGTCGGAATCGACCAGCAGAGCCGCGGCGACATCTACCCCTACGGCCAGTGCACGTGGTACGTCGCGTCGCGGCGCAACGTGACGTGGCGCGGTGATGCCTACACATGGCTCAACGGCGCTCGTGGCATTCGTCCCGAAGGCCACACCGCGGTTGCCGGCGCCATCGTTGTCATGAGCCAGGGCTACTCCGGCCACGTCGGCATCGTCGACCAGGTCAACCTGGACGGCAGTTACGTGATGTCGGAGATGAACTACTACGGCGGCGGCGGCGGCTGGGGACGCGTTGATCAGCGCGTTCTCGGACCCAACGAATCGTTTGTCATGGGCTTCATCTACTGATCCTCTGACGCAGGGTCGTCAGCCGGCGTTTCGGGAGGCGTTGCGGCAGCCGCCGGTGCCACGGATTCCGCCAGGGTCACCCACTCACCGCCCCGCGAGGCGAGCACGGCTCGTGCCCTCTTGTCACGCCACTCTCTGTCTGAATTCTTGCCGAGTACCAGCGCTGCAAACGTCAGAAAGGCGAAGGCCACCAGTTCGATAAACGCTGCGCCCTTGGGCCAGTCGCGAATCGCTGCGGCACCATAGACGAGTGCCGCCAGCGCGAGCAGCACTGCGTTGACGAGCAGACGCGTGTCGCGACCCGTGGTGACGATGGTCCGACGCCGCGGAAGAATGCCGTAGAAGGCGAAGAAGACTCCTGCAAGAATCCCGCCGGTGCCCGACACGATGTCGTCGTTGAGCACCAATCCCAGTCCGCCGGCCATGCCCAGCGCTGCCACCACAAGCGCGCCGAAACGCAGCAGCAGACGCTGGACGCCACCCATGTCCCGACGGTACCCGGGGCTGACCTAACCGGAGAAGCGGTAGCCGATACCCGGAACCGAGTGGATGTAGGTCGGCTTCTCGGCGTCGGGCTCGATCTTGCGGCGCAGGCGATACACGTGCGCATCGACTGTCCGGGTCTCGATCTCGACTTCGTAGCCCCATACCCGGCGCAACAGTTCGCCGCGGCTCATGACCTGGCCGGGACGTGACGCCAGCAGCGCCAGAAGGTTGAACTCGGTGAGCGTGAGCATGACTTCCTGGCCATCGCGGAAGACCTGGCGACGGCCGAGGTCGATGGTCAGACCGGGGAACTCAAACCTGTCGCGAGGCTGCTCCTGCGCCGAGATCTCGGAGCGGCGGAGGTGGGCGCCGATGCGCGCCATCAGCTCGCGAACCTCGAAGGGCTTGGTGACGTAGTCGTCGGCACCGAGCTCTAGACCAACGACAACGTCGATGGTGTCGGCCTTGGCGGTGAGCATGATGATCGGAACCCGCGAACCCTCAGACCGCAGACGGCGGCAGACATCCAACCCGCTCATTCCGGGCAGGTTGACGTCGAGGATGATCAGGTCAGGGTTCTGCTCGCGAGCGGTGTTCAGGCCGTCCTGGCCTGTCGCCGCCTCCAGCAGGGTGTGGTTCTGCGCGCTGCAGGCCAGGCGAACAACTTCACGCGACGGCGCGTCATCTTCGACGATCAGGATCGTCTTTCCCGCCCCAGTTGTCATGAAGCCCTTGCCTCCAGGTATGTAGAAATTTGCCGCACGAAGTTGGCTACCTCGATGGGCTTGGTGATGTACCCGGAGCAGCCGGCCGCCAGAGCCTCCTGCTCGTCGCCTTTCATGGCGTTTGCGGTGAGTGCAACGATAGGAACGCCTGCCGTTTTCGGATCTGCCTTAAGCATCCTCGTCACGGTCAGACCGTCCAATCCCGGCAACTGCACGTCCATGAGGACGAGATCGTAGAGGGTGGACCGCGCCTTGTGTAATCCCTCGTTGCCGTCCACCGCGATGTCGACCTCAAAACCGTTGCCCAGCAGGACCATTTTGGTCAGTTCGCGATTGGACTCGTTGTCCTCAACGAGGAGGACTCGGTTGTGGCGGCCGTTGGACGCCTCCATGCCCCCCAGAGGGATGCGGAAGGTGAACACGGACCCCGTCCCCATCTCACTTTCGACGTTGATCCAGCCACCGTGGAGCTGCAGCAGACGCCGGGTCAGGGACAGGCCCAGGCCGGTGCCCTCGACCTGGCGGGTCGACTCACTCTCCACCTGGTAGAACTCATTGAAGATGCGCATCTGGTGTTCTTTGGGAATACCGATGCCCGTGTCGCCGACGTCGACGACGAGGTCGTCATTCTCGGCATGAGCCGCCACCCACACGCGTCCGCCCTGCGGTGTGAACTTGATGGCGTTGCTGAGCAGGTTGTACATGACCTGCTTGAACTTGCTCTTGTCGGCGCGCACCTCGAGGTCCTCGGGAGTGACGCCCATCTCGAGTTGGATGTCACGTCGCTCGGACAGGGAGCGGATGACGTTGTGCACCTCTTTAACGGCGTTGGCAACCCAGAACCTGTCGTACTGCAGTTCCATCCGGCCGGCCTCGATCTTGGAGAGATCGAGCACGTCATTGACCAGTTCCAGGAGATGTTTGCCCGATGCATGGATGTTCTCCATGCACTCCTGACGTTGCTCAGGGGTCAGGTCGACAAGGTTGTCCTTGAGGATTTCCGAGAAACCGAGGATGGCGTTGAGTGGTGTGCGCAGCTCGTGGCTCATGTTGGCCAGGAACTCGCTCTTGAGACGCGAGATCTCGTTGATCTGGGCGTTGGCGACCTCGAGCTCGCGCTTCTGCGCGGCGATCTCGCCGAGCTGGTGCTTCTGTGTGTTGTAGAGACGCGCGTTGTCGATCGAGATCGACGCCTGGTTGGCGATGATCTGCATCAGCGCCTGCTCGATGGTGGTGAACGGCTGCACCTCGCGGCGCGCCAGCGTCAGTGCACCGACGACACGCCGGGGCGATTCCAGCGGCATGACCAGGCAGGAGCGCGGCGCGTAGGCCATGTCCAGGGTCTTGAAACGGCGATCCTGGGTGGCGTCGGTGACGGCGACCACGCGGCGCTTCTGAGCCGCCCAGCCGACGATGCCTTCGCCCAGCTTGAAGTGCGCAACCTTGGAGACGGAGTCGGCGAAGGGGAACGTGGCAATGGCCGACAGGCCCTCACCGTCCTCATCGACCAGGAAGACCGTCGCCGCGTCACTTTTGACGAGATCTGAGGCGGCCTTCAGCATGAAGTCGATGGTCTCCTTCAGCTCCAGAGAGGAGGTGAAGAGATTGCCGACCTGCCCGAGTAGATCGACGATGACCTTATCGTCCATGCGCGCCCGAAGTATACGCGTGAAATCTGAATACGAATCGAATTCAGATAAGGGGTTCGCTCAGTTGCGGGCCTCGAGTTCGTCGATTACCTGCGGCAGGATCTTGAGGGCGTCGCCAACGATGCCGAGGTCGGCCAGCTTGAAGATCGGCGCGTCGCGATCCTTATTGATGGCGACGATGGCCTTGCTGCCCTTCATTCCGACGGTGTGCTGCAT
>JBEPVH010000188.1:0-4870 GCA_041691115.1 bacterium
ATACCGAGGTAGCCGTAGGGCCCGACCGGGACAGGTTCAAATCAGGCGATTTGGCGTCTCACAGGAATGACGGGCGCCATGCAGCAGCCATTTGGAATCGCGGCCACTCAGCGCTGGTAATGCGCTGGGACCACGTTGGCAGCCCAGGCTGCTGTGTCTGTGTGACGTCGAAACGACACACGTATGTCGGCTGGGCATCTCACTCTGGGATCGAACGGAGGTGTGGTGATGAGTGGAGACGACAACGGAATCGATCAAGAAAATGTCTATTCAACTAGACAGAAATCATCCGCTACCATTATCGAATCAGTGTGGGTGCGAGACCTGCGCCGAAGACTCCGAAAGGCGGGCTGCCGCGAGATCCGAATGGTCGGATCTCATCTGGTCGTTCGATGCGGGAATTGTCAGGCGGTCGTTCCGGCACATCTCGGAGACATCAGGCCAGGTACCCTCGCCGACATTGACCGCAAACTTCCCCCCTGCATCGGTAAAGGAGTGGTGCGATGACCCAGCGTCCGGCCTCGGAGGTGTTCACGGCTATCTTCGAACGAGACGAAGATGGTTATTGGCTTGTGCGCCTGCGCGAGGAGCGAGGGGTTTCGACTTTTGGCAAGACCCTGGAGCGCGCCCGGTTCTACATAGCTGAGGCGGCTGAACTGTGGTACGAACGGCCTGTGACGCTCCGCGAGGAGATTCGTCTTCCGCGGGAGATCAAACAATCCGTCACTCGTGCACAGCGTGAGCGCGACCGCGTTGCTGCGGCCCAGGAGGCGTCGTCTCTTGCCAATCGAGATGCGGCGCACCGGCTTGTGGATGACGCACACCTTCCGCTGCGCGATGCGGCTGCAGTGCTGGGTCTCTCGCACCAGCGTGTAGCCCAATTGCTGGCGATGTAGCGCGTCGGGGCTCTACGTCAGCCGGTGAGCACCTTGTCGCGACCTTCTTCTTTGGCTTTGTAGAGGGCGGAATCGGCGCGGGCGAGCAGGGCTGCTGCGTCGCCGCCGGCTGTTGTGTCGGAGACACCGAACGACGCGGTGGCGGGAACGTCGAGGGCGGGGCCCAGGTGGTGTGGATTCGCGGCGATGGTCGCGCGGATGCGCTCGGCGATGGCCGCGGCATCTGTGACGGTCGTGTCCGGGAGCACGATGCAGAACTCTTCACCGCCGTAGCGGTACACCCGGTCCTGGGGACGGACGGCGTTGCTCGCCAGATCCGCGATGGCTCGCAGCATGGCGTCACCGGCCGCATGGCCGTGGGTGTCGTTGACAGCCTTGAAGTGATCCAGGTCGAGCATGATGAGCGCAGTGGCGGAGCCGTCTGCTCCGGCGAGGATGTCGGGCAGTTCGCGGTCCAGGCGGCGTCGATTGCCGACGTCGGTGAGGGGATCGGTGAGAGCTTCATCGACTGCTGCCTGCGCCTGCTGGGCCGAATGCATCGCCGCGGCGGCGACGGGGGCCAGCCCCATGAGCAGGTCGCGCTCGTGGTTGGTGAACGGCTCGTTGCCGTCGCGGATGAGCAGCAGGACGGCGATGACAGCACCGCTGCCAACAAGCGGCACCGCGGCGATGGCAGCGGGCAGTGAGCGGATGGAGGGTTCTGTGGCGGAGACCTGCACCACGGGCTGACCGGTTTCGGCGACACGCTCGATGACACCGCTGCCGAGCGCGTCCTCGACGATCAGCTCCGGGCGGGTGGCGTGAGCCAAGGTGAGCTTGCCGTCGTCGCGGCGCACGAGCGCACCGACGAGGGCGGGGACCACGCCCATGGCCTCGCGTACGACCGCGCGGTCGATGTTGTCCCCGGGTGCTGCGGACGTCAGGCGCCGGCTGACATCCAGAAGGTCATTGAGCGATGCAGCGGTGGCAGCGGTGGTGGTCCGCCGCGTGCCGCGCCACAGCAGTGTGAGGGCCATGATGAGAAGCAGCAGCGCGGCGCCGCCGAGGATGCGTGTGGTGTTCGAGCCGGTGGCAGTCGAATCCGGCGCGTTGATGCGTTCGTTGTTGATGGGGCTGGACGACGGTTCTGCCGGTGTGGTCGATGTGGTCGGCGACGGCGATGCCGGCGACGCCGGACCGGTCAGGGCCAGGGCTGCGGGCAGGTCGCGTTTGATGGCAACTGCGTCGGGCGGACCGTGGGCCGGTGACGCTGCGCCGTTGCGGAACAGCAGATCGTCGATGGCGCGGAAATACTCTTCCGCTTGGACGGTGACCTTGTGGCCGGCGCTCACGGCCGACTTGTCGGCCTGAGTCAGTTGACCGAGAGCTGCGTCGATATCCGGGTTGCTCTGCATCCCGTCGTTGTGGAGGGTGTCGAGCAGTTGCTGGTTCTTGGTGTCGAAGTCGAGAACTGCGGCTGTGAGTTCGGGCTTGCCGCCCGGCGGCAGCGGCACCACACCACTCAGTCCGGACGGCAGGTTGTCCGGCGCATTGAAGAGACCGAGGGAGTGCAGCGTCCAGGCCTCCCGCGCCAGTGATCCGGCGGCGAACTTGGAGTCGTTGGTGAGAGTTTCTGGTGCGGCGCTGGTGGCGCGGGGGAGCAGGGGGAGGACGGCCGCTACGGCGAGGACCAATGTGATGAGAGCCGTGTTCGCTCGTGAACGCTGATGCGTCACCCGGGGACGCCGCCTACCTCGGCGGCGACGCGGGCGAGATCTGCGTCCACCATCATCTCGACGAGATCCTGGAAGGATGTTGCGGGCTCCCAGTTGAGGCGGGTCCGCGCGGCTGTGATGTCGCCGGACATGGTGGCGATGTCCGAAGGGCGCAGGAACTTGGGATCGGTGACCACGTGGTCTTTCCAGTTCAGCTTCGCGCGGGTGAACGCGATGTCGAGGAACTCTCTCAGTTCGTGCGTCTCACCGGACGCGATGACGAAGTCTTCGGGGGTGCTGCGCTGCAGCATGAGGTGCATCGCCTTGACGTAGTCACCGGCGAAGCCCCAGTCGCGGCGGGCGTCGAGGTTGCCCAGCGCCAGTTCTGACTGCAGGCCGTGGGCGATGCGGGCGACGCCGTTGGTGATCTTGCGGGTGACGAAGGCGATGCCACGGCGCGGTGATTCGTGGTTGAAGAGGATGCCGTTGCAGGCGTACATGGAATAGGACTGGCGGTATGTCGCCACCATCTGGTGGGCGAAGAGCTTGGCCACGCCGTACGGGGAACGCGGTGCGAAGGGGGTTGTTTCCTTCTGCGGGGATTCGGTGGCGTTGCCGAAGAGTTCGGCGGAACTTGCTTGGAAGAACCTCGTGCCGTGTCCTGCCTGGCGTACCGCCTCGAGGAGGCGGAGCGCACCCATGCCGGTGACGTCGCAGGACTCGACGGGTGATTCGAAGGACTGGCCGACGAATGACATCGCTGCCAGGTTGTAGACCTCGTTGGGGCGGAAGGAGGCGACTGCCTTCTCCAGGCTGGCGGCGTCGCGGAGGTCGCCTTCGATGGCTTCGGCGCCGTCCACGGTGAGCTCTGTACCGGCCTCAACCAACCCGGCGACCGTGTAGCCCTCGGTGAGCAGGTGCTCGGCGAGGTAGCTGCCGTCCTGGCCGGTGATGCCGGTGATGAGGGCTCGTTTCACGTCAGGCGAGGATGATAGTCACGAGCGGGAACGCAGGACCCTCTCGTACACCTTGAGGGTGTCGAGGGCTGTGCGCTTCCACGTGAAGTGGCGAGCCCATTCAATCCCTGCTTTGACCCGGCGTTCCCGGTCCTTGGGGTCCCCGATGAGCTTGGAGACAGCCTTGCCCAGGGCTTTGGCATCGCCGTCGTTGACGAGGATCGCGGCGTCGCCGGCGACCTCGAGGAGGCTTGAGTTGGCGAACATGGCGACGGGGGCACCACAGGCCATGGCCTCGAGCGGCGGCAGGCCGAAGCCTTCGTACTCCGAGGTGAAGAGGAGTGCCTGGCAGCCTGAGTAGAGGGCGACGAGATCCTCGCGGGAGACGTAGCCGAGGAGCTGGGTGTGCGGTGCGATGCCCGCCTCTTCGACGGCGGCGACGACCGCGCTGTCGTAGTCGCCCTGCGAGCCGGCGATGACGAGGTCGACGTCGTGGTCCTTGCGGATGGTGGCGACGGCGTCGGAGAGGAGGTCGATGCGCTTACGCGGATCGAAGGTGCCGACGGCGAGGACGTACGGCCTGTCGCCAAGGCTGTGGCGAGCGCGCATCGCTTCGATTGCCTTGCTGGGCGCGGGAGCGAAGTGGGGCGCGACACCGAGGGGAACCACCGTGACGGATTCCTCGTCGACACCGGCGATGATCGCCATGTCGTGCGCTGTGGCTGCGGAGTCGGCGATGAGGGCGTCGGCGTTGCGCAGGAGGCGCAGGGCGAGGAGACGTTCGCGGCGCATCCATGCGTACTTCTGCGGGAAGACGAATGGGATGAGGTCGTGGACGGTGATGACCACGGGCACTGTCGTGCGCACCGGCTGGGCGTACTCCACGCCGTGATACAGGTCCGGCTTGAGGCGGCGCAGGACGGTTGCGACGAGGAACGGGTCGGCCACCGGCTGGAGGCGGCGCTTGGTTCCGGGGATGTGAGCACGCGAGCGGTGCAGCGCGAACTCCTTGACCTCTTCGGGGATGGGGGCACCGCCGCGCAGCAGCAGTTCCACCTCATCCGACACACCCAGCTCGGCAAAACCGGAGAGCAGGCCGCGGAGATACGTGCCGATGCCTCGTACCGAGGAGCGGTCCTGCAGGGATCTGCCGTCGACGAGGTATGTCATGAGGTGATGCCCGCACCGCGCAGGGCTTCTTTGAGGCGCGTGGCGATGGTGTTCGAGGTGAGCTCGGCGCAACGCCGGGTACCCCGCTGAATGAGGCCGTCGCGCAGTGATTTGTCGTCGAGGACGCGGCCGATGACGGCGGCCCAGACGAGGG
>JBEPVH010000189.1:0-4860 GCA_041691115.1 bacterium
GTCACCATCCTTGACCGCTTCGCCGAGATCGATGGCACGCCCGAAGATGCCGATGGCCGCAGTCTCCAGGAACGGCACGTCACCCACCATGCCCAGCGTCACCGGCGTTCGCGCTCCGTCTTTGATGACTGCCAGTGCCTCATCGATGTCGGTGGGAATACCCATACCGATGGCGAAGTTGTTGTAGGTGCCTGCGGGCACGATGCCCAGACTCACATCGGAGCCCGCGAGGCGGCGCACCACGCTGCCGACTGAGCCATCGCCTCCCGCCACCACAACGGTGCCGTTGCTCGACACCAGGCGACGGACGTCCGTGCTGGCGTCGAAGGTGGTCACGGCATAGCCGGGAAGAGACTGGGTGATGTGGGCGCACGTTTCATCGTCGAGCGCACCGGCACCCGGACTCACGATAAGGAGACGTGCCTCCCCGGAACCGGGATCGGCCATAGGCCACCATCGTGCCTACGACGTACCGGGAAAATCCAGCCGTACGTCAGGGAATCTCGATGAACCGCGATGGTGTCAGCGCCACCTCGTCGCAATCGCCCTCGCCGCCGTCTTCGTAGACGATGCAGGCGAAGTCGGCAGCCCTCCCCAGCACGGTAAGGGGGTGGTGCCAGGTTCCCGGGTGGTAGGTGATGCCGGCGGGTGAATCCACGACGAAGGCGGCCAGCGTCGTCAGGTCGGGCTCATCGTCACCGCCGCACACGACGGCGAGGTAGCGCGCATCCTGAAGCGGCATGAAGGCCTGTGTCGAATGCTGGTGGCGCTCGAGCATGGCCACCTCGAACCGGGCCCCTGCGAACGGGGCGACCGCGAAGACACAGAGGTTGGCGGCGGCTCCGGGCCGGGTCGATGTGAGAGCAGCAAGATGGTTGTAGCGGCGAGCGGTTCCCAGATTGGCAGGGCGCCACGGCAGGGATTCGTCAGCGGCGATGACGTCGCCGTAGGCGGCGTAGGCGGCCCGGGTCAGCGCCCGCGCACTCAGCAGCTCCTGCATGCGGCGGCAGCCTACACAGGACAACGGCACTCGTCCATGGCATAGTCCCCGCCGTGACCTACGGCGCGCCCCCGCCCGATCCCGGCTACGTCCCGCAACAGCAGGCGGGAATGCCCGCCCCGGGAACGCTGTCGCCCGACGGCTACTACCGCTGGGACGGATCCCAGTGGGCGCCCCTCTACGGCCCGGGCACGATGCCGCCGCCGCGCAAGGGCAAGGGCATGAAGATCTTCATCGGCTGCCTTCTCGCCGCCGTCCTGGTCGTCGGCGGCATCTTTGCGGCCGGCTACTACTTCATTTCGAATTCACCCCTCAGCACCTTCCCAACGGCACCGGGCGCACAGCAGACCTCGATCCATGTCTCGGCAGTCAACGGCGTCACCACTGAAGACAGGAGGTGGGTAGCGCCGGGAACTCTGACGTCCGTGGAGGCGTATTACGAGGGAGGCCTGGGATCAACTGGGGAGTGGGTGCTCGCTAGTCACCCTGAGGGCAGCAGCACGTGGTCGTTCAACCACACGAAGGCACCTGTTGGGCAAGGAACCATCACATTCACCCAGTCCGGATCCGACGTCGTGATCGACGTCACCTTCACCCACTGATTCGACGCCGGGGCCACGACGCGGCTGCTGCCGTGTAACGGGGCGCCACACCAGGTGGTGGCTGGCCCCACGATGAGGAAACATTGTCCGTCCGATGTCCCTTCGCGGAGCGGAATCTCCGGTGTCGGGGGTCACCGGAGGAAGCAGGATGGAACGGTTGAAACTCCCGCGTGGTCGTGTGCGTGCCGCGGTAGCGGCAGGAGCCGGCTTGGTGATCCTCGGCGGCGCCTCGATGGCCGCCACGACGCGCCCGAATCTGACGGCGACGTCTCTTACTAAGACGTATCACGCGGTCGCGGACGCCCGCGTCGAAGAGGCCCACGCCTCGACCAATTACGGCGGCTCGTATCTGCGCACCGACGGCGGTGACGGTGTCCGTGTTCAGACGCTTGTCAAGTTCACCGTGGCCGTCACGGGAACGGTCACCAGCGCCACGCTCAAGCTGCACGCCCGTACTGACCCGACTGCCAACGGCCCGTCGCTCTACAAGATCGAAAACAACTGGACCGAGAGCGGAGTGACGTTCAGCAACCGACCGATACGTGAAGGGAATACATTCGGCGATCTCGGCAGGATCGCCGCTGACGCCTGGGTGAGCTACGACGTGACCCGCGGTATCTCCGCCAGCGGCACGTACAGCTTCAAGGCGTTCCAGAGTTCCACGGACGGAGTCAACTTCGACTCCCGCGAGGACACCGGCGAGCCCCCGGTTCTGGTCGTTACCACAACGTCGACGTCGCCGACGCCCACCCCGACGACCCATCCCACGGCAACGGCGACGGCGACGCCACGCCCATCGGCGACGGGTACGCCCGTGCCGACGGGCACGCCACGCCCCAGTTCCACACCGACGCCCACCGCGGCTCCGACGCCGACGGCGACACCACGGCCGACGGCCACGCCAACACCGGTGCCTACGCCCACACCACCTCCGGGTTCAGGGCCCTGTGGCACAGCGACTGCCGCCCCTGCCCACTACCAGCATGTGATTTGGATTCTGATGGAGAACAAGTCGTACAGCTCGGTGATCGGCTCTGCGTCCGCTCCGTACGAGAACAGCATCGCCAACCAGTGCGCAACGCTGAGCCACTGGACGGACGCCGGCTCCGGCTACAACTCCGAGCCCAACTACGTTGCACTGACCTCGGGAATCAATAGTTCGTCGGTGCTGCAGCCCTTCACCTGTGACTGCGCGCCATCGGCGTCCATCTCGGTGACAAGCGACAACCTCTTCCGCCAGGTGCGCGCCGCCGGCGGCACCGAGCGCTCCTACCAGGAAGGTATGAGTGCCAATTGCAGCAACTCAGGCACGTCGTACGCATCGAAGCACAATCCTGCCGAGTACTTCTGGGGTGCCGCCGACCGGACGGCATGCCAGGCCGATGACATCCCCATGGGGTCGGCGTCGTCGGGTGCATTCGTCAACGCGCTGAGCACCAACACGCTGCCGACGTTTAGCTTCGTCACCCCCAACCTGTGCAACGACACGCACGATTGCTCGGTGGCAACGGGCGACACGTTCCTCAAGACGCTGATGCCCAAGATCTTCGCCAGCCCCGCCTACACATCCGGCAACACGGCTGTGTTCGTGATCTGGGATGAGGACACGTTCATTCCCAACATCCTCGCTGCGCCGTCAATCGTGCCCGGCACGAAGTCAGCGACAGCCGTCAACCACTACTCCGCACTGCGGGCGACCGAGGAGATGCTCGGCCTGCCGCTTCTGGGTGCGGCGGCAAGTGCCACCAGCCTGCGCTCGGTGGTGAGGTTCTAACCAGCGGGTTATGAGGGACTCGGGTGCCGCGGGGTCAAACCGCGCCCCCCGGCCCCTTCCACTCAGTGGTTGCGCGTAGCGCCGTTGCTCGTGGGAGCGCCACGCACCGTGGTGAACTGATCCGTTTCGGTTGAACCCTCGAGTGCCAGGGTGGAGTTGATGCCGCCGGACACCGTCTTCGAAATCTCATCGAAGTAGCCGGTACCGACCTCGCGCTGATGGCGGGTGGCGGTGTACCCACCTTCCTCCATCTCGAACTCGCGCTCCTGAAGGCGCACGTAGGCAGTCATGCCCTCGCGAGCGTAGCCCTGCGCCAATTCGAACATGCCGGCGTTCAACTGATGGAAACCGGCAAGGGTGATGAACTGGAACATGTACCCCATAGCGCCCAGTTCATTCTGGAATCCGGCGATGGCCGCATCGTCAAGCTGGGCCTTCCAGTTGAACGACGGCGAGCAGTTGTACGCCAGCAACTTGCCGGGGAAGCGTGCATGGATGGCCGCGGCGAACTGCCGTGCCTCCTCCATATCCGGCTTCGATGTCTCAAACCACAGCACGTCGGCATGGGGCGCGTACGCAAGCGACCGCGCGATCGCCGCCTCCAAGCCCGGAGTGATGCGATGGTAGCCCTCGGGCGTCCGCTCCCCGGTGAGGAACTGGGCATCCCGCTGGTCGATGTCGGACGTCAGTAGCGTGGCTCCGAGCGAGTCGGTGCGCGCCACGATGATGGTGGGAACGCCCTCGATATCCGCGGCAAGTCGTGCGGCGGTGAGCGTCTTGATGAACTGTTCGATGGGAACCAGCACCTTGCCACCGAGGTGCCCGCACTTCTTCTCCGACGCCAGCTGATCCTCGAAGTGCACACCAGATGCACCGGCGGAGATCATCGACTTCATCAGTTCAAAGGCGTTGAGAGGTCCGCCGAATCCCGCTTCGGCGTCGGCCACGATGGGCGCCATCCAATTGATGCTGCTGTCGCCTTCGGACCAGTGAATTTGGTCGGCGCGACGCAGTGCGTTGTTGACGCGGCGCACCACGGCGGGCACCGAGTTAGCTGGGTACAGGCTCTGGTCGGGATACACATTCTCTGAGAGGTTGGCGTCCGCGGCCACCTGCCAGCCCGACATGTAGATGGCCTGCAGGCCTGCCTTGACCATCTGCACCGCCTGGCCGCCGGTCATGGCGCCCAGTGCATGCACGTGCTGGTCGGAATTGAGCAGTTGCCACAAACGTTCGGCGCCGCGCCGCGCGATGGTGTGCTCCTCGACAAACGATCCTCGTAGACGGATCACGTCAGCTGCGCTGTAGCGCCGCTCGATGCCACTCCAGCGTGCGTCCTTCGCCCATTCGCGCGTCAGCGCCGCCTCGTCGGCAGCTGCCCTGCCCGTGACGTCGATCGCCCCGTTGTCCCCCGCGTGGTCGACACCCATCGAACGCCTACCTCCGTGGTCAGTCCAGATGTTGGTACGCCGGCTCCGTAAGGA
>JBEPVH010000190.1:0-4852 GCA_041691115.1 bacterium
GAACGACACGAGTCACGCCGCATCGACAACCAGCTTCGCGGTCGCGCAGGCCGCCAGGGTGATCCCGGCGAAACACGTTTCTACCTCTCGTTCGAGGACGACCTGATGCGTGTCTTCGGCGGTGAGCGCATGCAGGGCTTGATGGAGCGCTTCGCCTTCGAAGAGGACGACTTCATCGAGTCCCGCCTGGTATCGCGTCAGATCGAAGGCGCGCAGTCGCGCGTTGAAGGACACAACTTCGACGCCCGGCGTCATGTCGTCCAGTACGACGATGTCATGAACCGGCAGCGCGAAATCGTCTACGGCGAGCGCCGCAAGGTGCTTGAGGGCACAGACACGCGCGAGAACCTGATGCGGATCATCGAAGTGGTGGTGCGCCGCGAGGTTCCCAACTACTGCAACACGCGCAATCCCGAGGGATGGGATCTCGACGGTCTCTGGGATCGCATGCGCATGCTCGCCGATCTTCCCGACGCGGGTGAGGTGGATTTCTCGTCTCTGGGAGAAGACGCCGACCAGGTGACCGAAACCCTCATCGGTGAGGTCACAGCTCTCTATGAGGAGCGCGAGGAGAAGTACGGTGCCGAGCTGATGCGCCGCGCTGAGCAGGCGATCATGCTTCGCGTCATCGACGACAAGTGGGTCTCCTACCTGACGCAGATGGATCATCTGCGCGAGAACATCGGTTTCCAAGGCTACGCCCAGAAGGATCCGCTGATCGAGTTCAAGAAGGAGGCCTTCGAGTCGTTCGAAGACCTTGTCATCGACATCGAGACGGAGATCGTGTCGCAGCTCGGCAAGGTGACCATCGAGGTCCAGCAGGGACCACCTGCCGAGGTTCCGGAATCTGCGGCGTCGGCAACGGCACCCAAGGCGGGCCGCAGCGACAAGCCCGGTACCGCCACCGCAGATGCTTTTGACACAGCGCCGCCGGCACGCCCGGCAGCTGCGGCTGCGTCGGCGGCATTGGCTCGCGTGTCGGAACCGAAGTTCCCCGCCCTGCCACCGCGTGCTGTTACCAACGTGATCGAGTCCTCGGGCTCGGGCACGCGCCACGTCGACCCACCGTCAGGCAACGGCAATGGCAACGGCCGCAGCGTCACCGGCGCCATCAAGAAAACAGGCCGCAACGATCCGTGCACGTGCGGCAGCGGCAAGAAGTACAAGTTCTGCCACGGCAAGTAGCGAGAGGAAGTGCAATGAGCGACTGGAATACACAGGTCATCGAAGAATTTCGCGCCAACGGCGGCAAGGTGGGTGGCAACTTCGAGGGCATGCCTCTGCTGCTTCTCCATCATGTCGGTGGCAAGACAGGTACTGAGCGCGTGAATCCGCTGGCCTACCAGCAGCTCGACGAGGGCGCCGTCGCTGTGTTCGCGTCCAAGGGTGGAGCACCGACTGACCCTGATTGGTTCCGCAACCTCAAGGTCAACCCCGAAACCGCCATCGAGATTGGCACCGAGACCCGCGAGGTCCGTGCCCGGGTCGCCGACGATGCCGAGCGCAACCAGATTTGGGAGCGCCAGAAGGAGAAGGTCCCTGCGTTCGCCGAGTACGAAGACAAGACCGAGCGCGTGATCCCTGTGGTCGTCCTGGAACCCCGCTGACAATCGTCGCGCCTGTACCATCGAGCAGCCATGTCTGAGCTGTCGACGCGCGCCAAGGAGATCGCTTCCTCTGTAGCCGAGCTGCAGGGGCATCTTTGACCTCCCCGGAAGGCGCACCCGGCTCGAAGAACTGGACGTTGAGATCAACGACCCCTCGCTGTGGGATGACGCACGTCGTGCGGCGACGCTGACCCAGGAGGCCGCCCAAATCCGTCAGGAGTTGGAGGGCTGGGCATCGTTGGACCGCCGGGCGGCTGACGCTGCCGATCTGGCGGGGATGCTCGAGGCCGAGCCTGACGAGTCGATGACTGTCGACCTCAACTCCGAGCTGGACGCGTTGCAGAAGGAACTCAAGCGTCGCGAGATCGATCTGTTGTTCTCCGACGAGTACTCCGACAACCCGGCAATCATCGGCATCCATGCAGGAGCCGGTGGCACGGATTCGCAGGACTGGGCAGGAATGCTCATGACCATGTATTTGCGCTGGGCTGAACTCAACAAATACAAGGTCGAGATGATCGACGAGTCCGAGGGCGACGAGGCAGGTGTCAAGTCGGCGACGCTGCGTCTGACAGGCCCGCGCGCATTCGGCATGCTGAAGTCGGAGCGTGGCGTGCATCGTCTTGTGCGCCTGTCGCCATTCGACTCCGCACATCGACGCCACACATCGTTCGCGCAGGTGGAGGTGACGCCGGAGATCGGCGACACCGTCGACCTGGAAATCAATCCCGACGATGTGCGCACCGACGTCTACCGCGCATCCGGTGCCGGTGGCCAGCACGTCAACAAGACGTCGTCGGCTGTGCGACTGACGCACATTCCAACGGGTGTCGTGGTCACCTGCCAGAACGAGCGCTCGCAGATGCAGAACCGCGAAGTCGCGTGGCGTGTGCTGCGTTCCCGTTTGGCTGCGCTTCAGCACGCCGCTCACGCCCAGCGGATCGCTGATCTCAAGGGCGACTCCATGCCCGCCGAGTGGGGCTCCCAGATCCGCTCCTATGTGCTGGCGCCGTACACCATGGTCAAAGACCACCGCACAGCGGTTGAAGTCGGCAACGCCCAGGGCGTGCTCGACGGTGAAATAGATCCCTTCATTGAGGGCTACCTGCGCTGGGCTGCCTCTGAGAATGCCGTCGCGGGATAACCCGGCTCTCGAGGCAAGTCATCTCCTGCAGGCTCCCGTCGGATTGGACGCGATTCTGTGGCAGGAGGTGCGCGAGCGTGATCCCGACGTGCAGCGCGTCGGCTCGCTGGTTCTTCCCGACAAGAATTCTCTTCTGTTGGTGAGTAGCGATGAGTACCCGCAACTCTTGCGCTGCCGCGTTGCCGAGGACGTATTCCGCGTCCTCAGCCGCACACCCGCCGGCATCGACGCCGCAGCCCTCGACGCCATCGTCGATGCTGCCGCCGAATCGCCGCATATGGACGATGCTCTGCGCGAGCACGCCGATGTCACCGGTGGACGAGGCAAACATGCGACCTCGACATTTCGTGTCGTCGTTCGCGCCGCCGGTGATCGCGGTTACCGGCGGATTGATGTCGAGAAACGCATGACAGTCGCGATCGGGGAGCGGCTCGGCAAAAAGTGGCGCGCCGTGGACGACGCGGCGCAGGTCGAGGTGTGGGTGACACTCACGGCCAACCAGGCGATCACTGCGCTGCGCCTGTCGGACGCGTCGATGCGACATGGCGGACTAACCGTTCACCGTGAGGGTGGATTACGTCCCGCCGTCGCTGCGGCGATGGTGCGGCTGTCCATGCCTCAGGACGACGACATCGTGGTCGACCCCTTCTGCGGCAGCGGCACCATTCTCATAGAACGCGATCTCGCCGGCCGCCACGGGCAGCTGTTGGGAGGCGATTTCGATCCGGCTGCCGTCGAGGCAGCGACCCGGAATGTCGGTCCCCGGCACAAGCCGATTGACCTCAAGGTGTGGGACGCCGTCTCGCTGCCGTTGCGCGATGAGTCCGCCGATGTTGTGATGACCAACCCACCGTTCGGGATCAAGGTGGGGGAGAAGCGCGGTCTGAGTGGCCTCTATCGTGCTTTCCTCGCCGAGGCCTACCGCGTTCTGAGGCCCGGTGGCCGGCTTGTGGTCCTGGCCCACGATCCGGCTCTCGTCGATGCGAGCCTGGCGGCGGGATCATGGGCGCAGCAGCGACGCGTCGATCTCATCACCCAGGGCCGCGCCGCGACCATCGGCGTCTTCTATCGCCTGGGTGGATAGTGTGGCACGTACCGTAGAACGTGGCACAATGGTTGGACATGGCACATCGCGTAAAGCTTGGCAAACAGGGGCGACTCGTCATTCCTGCTGACCTTCGCCGCGAGCTCGAACTCAAGGAGGGCGACGAGGTTTCGATGCATGCCGACGGCGGCCAGCTTGTGGTCGAGACGCCGGCGGCGGCGCTCCGCCGCCTGAAAGGGATGTTTGCCGACCTGCCTCCCGGGGTCTCAATGGCGGACGAGTTGATCGCTGAGCGCCGAGTTGAAGCCCTGCGCGAGGAGCAAGAGTTTTTCGATGAGGAACAAAAGTTTCTCGATAGCGAGTCATGAGCATCGTCCTCGACGCCTCAGCGCTCCTTGCTGTCGTGCGAGACGAGCCGGGGGCAGAGGTCGTGGAACCTCTCGTGAACGGCGCCCTGATGTCCTCACTCAACTGGTCCGAGGTGGTGCAGAAGGTCATGCAGAGAGGTATGGACGTTGGCTCTGTGCGCTCCGTCACTGAGGCGGCGGGGTTGCAGATCGTGCCGTTCGACGTTCGTCAGGCCGAACGGGCTGCCCGACTCTGGATGGTTCATCGCAGTGCAGGGCTATCTCTGGCTGATCGTGCTTGCCTGGCGCTTGCACTCAATCGGGGCGCAACCGTCGTCACCACCGACCGCGCTTGGGGGAGGCTCACCGTCGGCGTCCCTGTCATGCTCGCCCGCTGATTGGCGCAGCCGGGTTGGTCAGGCCAGGCCCTGACCGAACGCAGGACCGTGGTGGCCTCGCCCCAGCTTGATCCGCTCCACAGCGTCACGGGCCCGGGACAGCCAGTCGGGGCGTAGCGCCCTCACTAACTCGTCGTGGACCAGGCCGTTGGATGAGACCACCGTGCCGGCTGCCATCGTCGGGTCTCCGCTCCATGAGGTCATGCGGCCGCCCGCCTCGCGGACGATGAGCCCCGGGGCGGCGATGTCCCACACCGAGATGTGGCCGCAAGAGCCGGCGGTGGCAACGCCCTCAGCCACCAGCATATGGC
>JBEPVH010000191.1:0-4821 GCA_041691115.1 bacterium
AGATGAGTATAAGAGACAGGTCGAGGGCAGGGTAAGTCCGCGTAAGCGGGAGGCCGTCGCCGAACTCACCGAAAAGCTTTCACGGGCGACGTCCGCGGTGGTCACCGACTACCGCGGCATCACCGTCAAGCAGCTCGAGGAGCTTCGTGCGTCACTGCGCAAGGACAACGTCGAGTACGTCGTGGTCAAGAACACCCTCGCCCGGCGCGCCGCCGAGGCCGCAGGTGTCGGTCAGTTCGCCGCTGCCCTGACGGGTCCGGTCGGACTGGCAATCGGCTACGACGACATCTCACGTCCGGCAAAGCTGCTCAACGACTACTTCAAGGCCAACAAGCGCCTGCCTCTGATGGCGGGACTTGTCGAGGGACGCGTGCTCAACGCCAAGGAGGTCACGTCTGTGGCCGATCTGCCGTCGCGTGAGGCGCTCCTCTCCCAGCTCGCGGGAACTCTGATGGCGCCGCTCAACCAGTTGGCAGCTGCTCTCGACTCCCCGCTTTCCACCTTCGCGGCAACGCTCGAGGCGTACCGCGACAAGCTTCAGGCCGCTTAGGCCTCGCTGATATTCGGAGATACAAAGAAACATGGCAACAGCAACTCTCACCCCCGAGGATTTTGTCGCGGCGCTCAAGACCTGGTCGGTCCTTGACGTCGTCAACGCCGTCAAGCTGATGGAAGACGAGCTCGGCATCAAGGCAGCAGCGCCCGTCGCCGCCGCCGCCGCTCCCGCCGCCGGTGGCGCCCCTGCCGAGGCAGAGGAGCAGACCGAGTTCACCGTTATCCTGCAGTCCGCAGGCGACGCCAAGATCAACGTGATCAAGGCAGTGCGCGAGGCCACAGGTCTCGGCCTCAAGGAAGCCAAGGACATCGTCGACGCGGCTCCCAAGGCGATCAAGGAAGGCATCAACAAGGACGACGCCGCCAAGCTCAAGTCGCTCCTTGAAGAGGCAGGCGCTCAGGTCGAGGTCAAGTAGACCTCACCGCAGAGACAGGACCCCGTCCGGATCGCCGGGCGGGGTTCTTTTTTGTTCACTGCGACGGGTTGCTGACGGAGGTGTCGCACAGGCGGCAGGCGGCGGCGCCACCTGCCAGCCTGATTCCGTGGATCACGACGTGACAGCACGACCAGCACTTCCCGGCACCAGCCTGGTGCGCCGCGTGCTGGCGCCGTCGACGGTGCCGCGCTTCATCGAGAGCACTGTCGACCTCGACAGGTCGGCACCGCCGCCCACACTTGCCATCCTCAATGACCGCATCCGCCGGTGCTTGGAGGAGCGCTTCGCTCTGCCGTCGGCAGCCCGCTGGCTCATCTCGGGTGCCCTGAGCCATCACGCGGCCGAGGGCGAGTGGCACCTGCCGACAGCCTCTCACCGCATCAACCCGGCGACAGCCGGGCGACTGGAGCGCGCGCTCGCCAAACCCGAGGGGCTGACCGAGCACGGTGTCAGCACGCTGCGCGAGGACATCTCGACATTGGTGCACGAGCACGTTCACGCGATCGCCGACGGCCGTGGTCTGCCCGGCGGGTCCTTCATGGTGGAGGGCCTCACCGAACTGGCCACCCAGTGGATCCTCGACGACGTCCTTCGCGACACCGGTGTGGCAGCCGCCTTGCCCGGCACCCTGACAGCGCCCACGCTCACCGCCGCCTACAGAGGACGGGTCGACCTGGCAGCCACGCTGGTGGCTGGACTGGGCGACGTTGCCGGCATCACGCCGGCGGTGGCACTCACCGACCTGATGCGATCCGGCTTCTCCGGCGAGGGTGTAGCCGGGTTGCTCAACCGCGCAGCAGAAGGCAGAGGGGCGCTGACGGCGCCGGAGCCTGCCGTTATCCAGATTGCCCTCGTCGCCGCGGCCCAGGCGCTACCGGAGCACGTCGACATGCATCAACTGCCGCGACAGGTCGGACGCGACATGGGCCTCGAGGTGCTGGCAGCGGTCTACGGCGCCCTGGCGGATGCCGGTGCGGCAGACCTGCCCGCGCCAAACCCGGCAAATGCGCTCGACAGATTCCCCGGAGAGCGACGCCTGGCCACCGAACTGGTGAAGGCCGACAAGGGTGGCGCCGAGGCCCGGATTCTCTAAACCGCGCCGCCGCCGCCGAATCGGCTACGTTTGGGCACGTGAGGGCGGGGGCACTCTGATCACACGGCGCTTCGGCACGCCTGCGGCTCACTCACGGCATGGCAGCCGCGAATTTGATACGATACGCGATTGTGCCCTCCCGCCCGGCACGCGCGCGCCTTCCGCTCGTCAGGGGAACTCTAGCACATGGTTCAAATGCCTTCCACCTCCGGTCGTCACAATTACGGCAAGATCACGGACAAGCTGGAGGTCGGAAATCTTATCCAGACCCAGCTGGATTCCTTTGAGTGGTTCACTCGAGAGGGATTGCGGGAGCTGTTCGATGAGATCAACCCGATCACGGACTACACCGGCAAGAACTACGAACTCCGTTTCCTTGATTACGAATTTGGTGATCCCAAGTTCGACGAGGAGGAGTGCCGCCAGCGCGACATGACCTACTCGGCGCCGCTGCGCATCAACACCCGCTTGCACATCAAGACGGGTGAGAATGCCGGCGAAATCAAGGAAGCCGAAGTCTTTATGGGCGACTTCGCCATGATGACGGCGGAAGGCACCTTCATCATCAACGGCACTGAGCGCGTCGTCGTGTCGCAGCTCGTGCGTTCGCCAGGTGTGTACTTCACAGCCAGCGAGGACCGCACAACGGGCCGTCTGTTGCATGCGGCCAAGCTCATTCCCAACCGCGGTGCATGGCTTGAAATCGAGACGTCGGGCAAGGACATTGTCACCGTCAAGATCGACCGCAAGCGCAAGATTCCCGTCACCACGCTGATCCGCGCACTCGGTTACGCGAGCAACGACGACATCAAGGCATTCTTCAACGACGTCGACGCCGACGTCGACCATCGCTACATCGACGCCACACTCGAGAAGGACGCCACAACGTCCGTCGAGGAGGCCCTCATCGAGGTCTACCGCAAGCAGCGCCCCGGTGATCCCCCCACGGTTGAGAACGCGCGCAACCTGCTGTCGTCGCTGTTCTTCAACTCGCGACGCTTCGACCTGTCGCGTGTCGGCCGTTTCAAGATGGACAAGAACCTCGGTATTTCCGAGGATCGTGCCCGCGAGCGTGCCAACGACAAGGAGCGCCGCGTCCTCGACCACCAGGACTTCATCTCGATGATCCGCAAGGTCATCGAACTGAACAACGGCACGGGTGAGGCCGACGACATCGACCACCTCGGCAACCGCCGCGTGCGCGCAGTCGGCGAGCTTCTGCAGAACCAGTTCCGCATGGGCCTGATTCGCATGGAGCGCATCATCAAGGAGCGCATGACCATCTGCGATTCGGCAACGGTCACCGCCGCATCGCTGATCAACGCGCGTCCCGTGGTCGCCGCCATCAAGGAATTCTTCGGCTCGTCGCAACTGTCGCAGTTCATGGACCAGACGAATCCGCTGGCTGAACTGACACACAAGCGCCGCCTCTCGGCACTCGGCCCCGGTGGTCTGTCCCGTGAGCGCGCCGGCTTCGATGTTCGCGACGTTCACCACTCGCATTACGGGCGCATCTGCCCCATTGAGACGCCGGAAGGTCCGAACATCGGCCTCATCGGTTCGCTGGCGACATTCGCCCGCGTCAACGAGTTCGGCTTCATTGAGACGCCGTTCCGCCGCGTGTACCGCAAGGTTCATACGCGGGATGGGCACATCCTCGCGGGGCGCATCTTCGACCAGGACTCGCCCGAGTCCGGCCTGAAGAAGGGTGAGGTCATCACCGCCGAGTCCGCCGCCAAACTGGCCAAGGCCATCGACGGCGAAATCCTGATCGCGCCGTGGGTTTCCGACGACGTCATCTTCCTGTCCGCCGACGAAGAGGACAAGTACACCGTCGCCCAGGCCAACGCGCCTGTGGCCCTCGACGGCAGCTTCTCGGTACCGCACGTTGCCTGCCGCTCCAAGCACACGTTCAAGGACCTCCCCATCACCGAGGTCGACTACATGGACGTCTCGCCCAAGCAGACGGTGTCCATCGGTACAGCCCTCATTCCGTTCCTCGAGCACGACGACGCCAACCGTGCGCTGATGGGCTCGAACATGCAGAAGCAGGCAGTGCCGCTTCTCGTCTCCGAAGCCCCCATCGTCGGCACCGGCATGGAAGTCCATGCCGCGCGCAACAGCGGTGAGATGGTCATCGCCCGCAAGGACGGCATCGTCGTCGGTGTGGCGTGGCCCGAGCCCGCCGCCAACGACAAGTCGGTCGAGAAGATCGTCTCCGGCCAGGACTTCGGTATCGGCATCCTAGTCCGTCCCAATGACGGCAGCCAGGATCAGTGGTACGGCATCCACAAGTTCGTCCGTTCCAACCAGGGCACCTGCCTCTCGCAGCGCATCGTCGTCAACGCCGGCCAGCCGGTCACGGCAGGCGAACTCCTTGCCGACGGTCCCTCGACCGACGGCGGCGAACTGGCCCTGGGACGCAACGTGCTCGTGGCGTTCATGCCCTGGGAGGGCTACAACTACGAGGACGCGATCATCCTCAGCGAGACCATCGTCCGCGAGGACAAGTACACCTCGATCCACATCGAGGAGTTCGAGGTCGAGGCCCGCGATACCAAGCTGGGTCCTGAGGAAATCACTCGTGACATCCCCAACATCTCCGAGGAGTCGCTGAAGAACCTCAACGAGCGCGGCATCATCTATGTCGGTGCCGAGGTTCAGCCCGGTGACATCCTGGTCGGCAAGATCACGCCCAAGGGCGAGTCGGAACTGTCGGCCGAGGAGCGTCTGCTC
>JBEPVH010000192.1:0-4838 GCA_041691115.1 bacterium
GACCTGCCACCGCTCCGGCTGGGGCTGTACGACTGGTCGATCGCCTGGAACCGGACGTGTCCGGCGCCGCTACAAACGAGTGGCCGCGGCGGGCGTTGCCGCTGCCGTCGTCGCGGGAGTATCGGCAACAAATTTCACGCCGGCGGCTGTGCTGACGCCTGCGGCACCCGCCGCCGCTGCCGCGCTCTGCGGTGACAAGCCGTCCGTCGTGCCGACGAAGGTCATGGTTATCTGGGAGGAGAACCACTCCTTCTCGAACATCATGGGTGACGCGCAGGCGCCGTACATCAACAACACGATCGCCAAGAAGTGCGGTCTAGCCACTGACTACCACGCGCCGGCTGCCGGATCGCTGGGCAATTACCTGCGCGGAACGTCGGGGTTCGGTGGCATACCTACCGGCACGGGTTGTTCAACGTCATCGCGCAAATGTCAGGCCGACTACAACAACATCTTTCATCAGGAGACAGTTGCCGGCCAATCGTGGCGGTCGTACGCCGAGTCGATGCCATCGAACTGTTTTCCCGACGCGCAGTTCAATTCGACGGGGCACTACATGGTGCGTCACAACCCTGCCCCCTATTACGCGGACATCCACGCTGACTGCCAGAAGTACAACGTGCCGACCGGCAAGCCGGGAGCGGGTCCACTGCACGATGCCGTCGCTGCGGGCCGTCTACCGGACTACAGCTCGGTGACCCCCAACGGCGACGATGACATGCATGACTCGGGCGTCGCCAAGGGCGATGTATGGCTCAGCAAGTGGATTCCCGAGATCACATCGGGTCCGGACTATCAGACCGGCCGCCTGGCGATATTCATTGTCTGGGATGAGTCGTTCAGTGCCGACCAGCACATTCCCGCGTTTGTGCTCAGTCAGGCCACCCCTGCGGGAAAGCGTTCGGCGGGGGCTTTCGATCACTTCGGCCTCCTGCGAACGAGCGAGGAAATCACTCACGTGCCGCTGCTTCCCAAGGCAAAGGCGGCACTCTCGATGCTGAAGGCCTTCAACCTGGATGGCACACCGGGGGCCACGCCCACAGCGACACCCACGCCACGTCCTACCAGTACACCGAGCCCGACATCGACACCGCGGCCCACAGCGACGCCAACCCCCACTCCGTCTCCATCTCCCGGAGGCGGTGGGATACAGATCAGCCATCTGGTCTTTGCACCGGGCACAGGCCCGATTCTCGAAACCATCGCCTTTGATGTGTCGAAATCGGGGCACATCGCGGTGGCCGTACTCAATGCCAATGGCGCGATCGTCCGCCACAAGGTGGACGACAAGGCAGTTGTGAAAGGCCCCGTCAACGTCAACTACTGGGGATACAACGATGCTGGAGTCTTGGTGCCACCAGGCCGCTACATCGTGGTGGTGGTGGCAACTGACAGCGCTGGTAATCTGACCGAGGCCACGGGCTCAATCACGATCAAGTGAACGATATCGGTGCATCGACGGCGGCCGTGAGCGCCGTCGTCGATGTCTTCGTCTTAGAACAGCGCGGAAGCCAGCTCGGCGCGGTACGCCTCAACGGACGGATCTGCTGCCTTCTCGGCTTCGATGATGCCGACGACCACACGCCGCAGGCGTGCTTTGTCGCCGTTGGAGTCGCCGCGAATGGCGTTGAGAAGGGCGGGGAGTGACTCCACGTCGTCGCCGATGAAGGCGCCGAGTGCGGGAGAAGATTCTGCAGCCAGTTCAATCCGGGCTCGCAGTCCATCGGCCACGGGGTCGACGGGAGCGACGGCAAGAACCTCAAGCGCCTCCTCGGTGCGGCCGGCGTCGAAGAGCATCCGGCCCAGGGCACGGATGGCTGTGATGTTCTCGGGATCGGCGACGAGGGCCGCGCGCAATCCGTCCTCGTCGGCGGGCACCTCAACGGTGACCACCTCGGGCGGTGCTACCTGGTCGAGGAACTTGACGACGTTCGCCTTGGGCTGATTGCCGACGAACTCGCCGACGATCTTCCCGTCCTTGAAAGCCTTGACGGCCGGAATGCCCTGGATGCCGAAGACCATCGACACCTGGGGGTTGGAATCGGTGTCGAGCTTGGCCAGGGTCACGCCACCGTGGGCCTCGACCGCCGCCTCGAGGACGGGCCCCAGAGCACGACAGGGGGCGCACCAGGCTGCCCAGAAGTCAACGATGACGGGACGGGTGTGGGATGCCTCGATGACATCCTTCTCGAAGGTCTGATCGGTGACGTTGATCACCGCGCTGTGCTCGCTCATAGGGCCATTGTGCCCCCCGGGCGCAAGAACGGAACATCGTGGCCGCCGAGTGTGTACCCTCCCCGCCAATGTCGACCCTCTACCTCATCCGTCATGCCGATGCCGGTGACCGCATCGGTGGCGACGACCGCTTGCGCAGCCTGACCATCGCGGGCCAGGAGCAGGCGCGGGCGCTCGCTGAGTCGTTCGCGCGGACCACGGTGACGCGCGTCATCTCCTCGCCTTCGCTTCGCTGCATCGGGACGGTGGCGCCGATGGCGCTGCTCCGTGGCTTGAGCATCGAGATCGACGATCGCCTCCACGAGGATGCCGACCCTGTTGCCGCGGCGGAGTTCCTGCTCACCGTCGACGGCGACTGGATCATCGGCAGCCACGGTGAGCCGCTCGGGTCTGTGATCCGCCAGTTCGTGCAGCGCGGTGCGGAGTGCTCAGATCCTCTGCGTGTCCAGAAGGCGTCGACGTGGGTAGCCACCGTTGATGCCGGGGTTCCGTCGGAAGTGCACTACCTGGCTCCGCCCGGGAGCTTCTGAGGCGGGCTCGGTTCTATTCGTCGCCCAAGTCGGCGAGTTCGGTGCCGATCCAGGCCGTCACCTCGCTCAGCGCGACGACGTTGATGTCCATCGCTGATGCAGGGCTGTCGGCGACGGCGGGGCGGACGCTGACGGTGAGGTGTTCGCCTGTATCGGGAGCCTGGTCGCCGAGCGCTTCGTCGCCGGCGACGAAGGCAGCACCGGTCGGCTCGAAACTGATCGCATCAACGAAGACCGCAACATAGATGTGGTTGTCGTGGTCGGCTTCCGGGCCGGGGACGTCGAAGCTCACGGCATCCTCGTCCGCATGGATCGCACGCACCCAGACAGCGGCGCTGCCGTTATCCGTGGTGACCTCGAGATCGAACTCTCCGTCGGCCGGGGCGTTCTCCACCGTGTGACCGGCGGCCTCAAGGTCGCGGCGAATCCGCGTGATGAAAGTGTGATCGGCGGGAGTCCTCTCGACGGTCATAGGCGGCGCCAGCGGCGGCCGTCACGCGCCATGAACTCATGTGCCGCCTCCGGTCCCCACGTGCCCGCTTCGTAGTTGGGGCTGTGCTGACGGTCCGGGGGATGAGCGCGCCAGCCGTCGAGGATGGCACTGCAGATACGCCACGCCTCCTCGACTTCATCTTCGCGGGCGAAGAGGGTTGCGTCACCCAGCATGCAGTCAAGAAGCAGGCGCTCGTAGGCCTCAGGCGACTGCTTGAGGAATGAGGAACCGTAGAGGAAGTCCATGTTCACCGAACGGATGCGCATCGACTGCCCGGGCACCTTTGCCGAGAAGCGCAACGTGATCCCCTCGTCGGGCTGAATGCGCAGGACCAGCACGTTGGCCTCGATGTTCTGCTGCAGCAGTCCGCCGGCGGGGATGCTCTGGTGGCCGGTGAAGGGCGAGTGCGGAACGCGGCGGAATTCAACGGCGATTTCGGTGGCGCGCTTGGGCATCCGCTTGCCGGTGCGGAGGTAGAAGGGGACACCGGCCCAGCGCCAGTTGTCGATGTCAATCTTCATGGCGACGAACGTCTCTCGCAGCGACTGTGGATTGACGTCCTCTTCGTCGCGGTATGCGGGGACCTTCTCGCCGTCGACCCATCCGGCTGCGTACTGACCGCGCACGGTGTGCGACAGCGCGTTGTCCGGGTGGATGGGACGGACGGACCGCAGCAGCTTCACCTTCTCGTCGCGGACGGTCTCGGCGTGGAAGTTCGAGGGAGCCTCCATGCCGACGATGGCCATGAGCTGCATGACGTGGTTCTGGATGATGTCGCGTAGAGCGCCGGACTCTTCGTAGTACGTGCCTCTGCCTTCGGCTCCGATGGATTCGGCGACGGTGATCTGCACGTGATCGACAAAGTGACCATTCCAGATCGGCTCGAAGATGCCGTTGGCGAACCGGAAGACGAGGAGGTTCTGCACCGACTCCTTGCCGAGGTAATGGTCGATGCGGTACAGCTGATCCTCGCCGAACACCGCGTGCAATTCAGCGTTGCGCTCGCGGGCGGTCTTGAGGTCATGGCCGAACGGCTTCTCGATGATGACCCGGCGGAAGGCACCCTGATCCTGCGTGGCCATGCCCTGGGCGCCAAGCTGCTGCGTGAGTTTGGCCACGGCGGACGGCGGCACCGCCATGTAGTAGACGCGGTTACCCGCAGTTCCACGCTCAGCGTCGACCTTGTCGAGAACCTGCTTGAGATGCTCAAGGCCGTCGGACGCATTGACGTCGACTGTGCAGTAGCGAATACCTTCGGCGAACGTCGACCAGATGGCCTCGGAGAGAGGAACACGGCAGTGCTTGCCGACCGCCTCGCGCATCGCCGCGCGGAATTCTTCGTCCGTGCTTGGCGTGCGGCCGGCACCGACCACGGAGAATCCCGCGGGCAGCAGGCCGTCGGCAGCCAGTGCATAGAGCGCGGGCATCAGCTTGCGTTGCGTCAGGTCGCCCGTCGCGCCGAAGATCACGACGCAGCAGGGAAGAGGAGTGCGCGTCTGCCTCAGTCCCTCGTTGAGCGGATTCTCCAGTTGCTCAACGATCTCGTCGACGAAGGCGTCAGCCTCGGTGTCCGTCATGAC
>JBEPVH010000193.1:0-4838 GCA_041691115.1 bacterium
GCTGGATGAATTGCGCCGCACCGAACACATGGCGGTGATTCTGATCACCCATGATCTCGGGGTCATCGCTGAGGTCGCCGACCACGTTGCCGTCATGTACGCGGGCCGTGTCGTCGAGGAGGCGTCGGTCACTGATTTGTTCGCGGCACCCCAACACCCGTACACGAGCGGCCTGCTGGCGTCGATTCCGCGCCCCGAGTCCCTGGGGGAGCGCCTTGCTGTCATCAAGGGTGTCGTGCCGCATCCACTCAACCTGCCGCCCGGCTGCCCGTTCGCGCCGCGCTGTGATTCGTATATCGGCCCGGTGTGCGATGCCGCCGTGCCGGCGCTGATGCAGGCAGGCGACAACCACAAGGCGGCGTGTTACCTCCATGGCGATGCCTTTGAAGAGGTACCTGTCGGAGCCCTCGCAGCCAAGGTGGCGCCGCGTGTCTGACATCCTCTACGAGGTCAAGGGCCTCACCAAGCACTTCCCCGTCGGCAGCGGCGTTCTCAATCGGCCCGTCGTGCGCGCGGTCGACGACGTCAGTTTCAGCATTCGCAAGGGGGAGACGCTGGGACTTGTCGGCGAATCGGGGTGCGGCAAGACGACGACTGGCCGCCTTCTGCTGCGCCTCATCGAAGCCACGGCTGGGTCGCTGGTCTTCGACGGCAAGGACGTCCGCGACATGTCGTACCGCGAACTCAAGCGTTTCCGCTCCGACGCTCAGATCATCTTCCAGGATCCCTACGCGTCGCTGAACCCCCGTATGCCCGTCGGCGAGATCATCGGTGAGGGGCTCTACAACTTCGGCATGCGCAACTCCGCCGAACGGGAGCGTCGGGTCGCCGAGACACTGGAACTGGTGGGCCTTCGCAAGTACTACGTCAACCGCTACCCCCACGAATTCTCGGGCGGTCAGCGGCAGCGCATCGGTATTGCCAGAGCACTGGTACTCAAGCCCAAATTCATCGTTGCCGACGAGCCTGTGTCGGCGCTCGACGTGTCGATTCAGTCGCAGGTGCTCAATCTGCTCAAGGATCTGCAGCGCGAACTCGGCCTGACCTATCTCTTCATCTCGCACAACCTGCAGGTCGTGCAGCACATCTCGGACAGAGTGGGGGTCATGTATCTGGGCAGGATGGCCGAGCTGGCTCCTGCCAAGGACGTCTACTCCGAACCCCTGCATCCCTACACGCAGGCGCTTCTGTCGGCGATCCCGCTGCCGGATCCGTCGATACGCCGGGAGCGCATCCTGCTTCAAGGCGATGTACCCTCACCGATCAATCCGCCCGCGGCGTGCAGGTTCCACACCCGCTGTCCCATCGCCCAGCCCATCTGCGGCGAGCAGGAGCCCGTGTTCGAACCCAAGGGTGGTAACCCCGACCATCTTGCCGCCTGTCATTTCTCGGACACGGTGGCCAAACAGACCGCGGAGAAGGTGGCACTGCCGACATGAGGGACCTAGCCGAGCGCGCTCTGGATACAGCCGCCGCCCGTGGCGCCCGCTATGCCGACTGTCGTGTCGGGGTGCGGACCAGCGAAACAGTCACCGTCAAGAATGGCGAGGTCGCGGGGGTCTCGCGACATGAGAGCGAGGGCATCGGCATCCGCGTCGTTGTCGACGACGCCTGGGGCTTCGCCGCCACCGGCCGTATGGACGGTGCCTCCATTGACGAGACGGTGGCCCGCGCCGTGCGTATCGCTCGTGCGTCGGCACGCGTCCGCCGCCAACCCGTGCGCCTGGCCCCGGCTCCGGCGGTGACGGGTAACTACGTGACACCGCACACCATCGATCCGCTGCGCGTCCCCGTCGAGGAGAAGATCGCGTTGCTCCTCGCCACAGACGCCGCCATCGGGAGGGTGCCCGGAATCACAGTCAGGACATCGGACACCGAGGCGGTGCGGGAGACAACATTCTTCGCATCCAGCGAGGGATCGCGGATCACCCAGACCATCGTTGAGGCCGGCGCCGGATTTGACTGCGTGGCCACCTCGGCGAGCGAGGTTCAGGTCCGCAGCTTCCCCAACAGTTTCGGCCGCCAGCAATACGCCGCGGGCTGGGAGGCGGTTCTGGGGATGGATCTGCCCGGTAACGGGGAACGCATTGCCGAAGAGGCCGTCGCATTGCTGACGGCCGAACCGTGCCCCGAGGGCACGATGACACTGATTCTCGATGGCGCCCAAACGGCGCTGCAGGTTCACGAATCCTGCGGCCATCCAACCGAACTTGACCGCGTTCTCGGCACCGAGGCTGCGTACGCCGGCACATCGTTCCTGATGCCCGACATGCGCGGCACCTTCCGCTACGGCTCCGACGAAGTGACGATCACCGCCGACGCCACAAGCGAGCGCGGCCTCGGCACCTTCGGCTGGGACGACGAGGGCGTAGCGGCGCAGCGCACAGTCCTCGTCGATAAGGGTCTGTTCACCGAGTACATGACGTCGCGCGAGACAGCTGCCACATTTGACGGCACCAGCAACGGCACCATGCGTGCATTCGGCTGGGATCGGATTCCGCTGATTCGCATGACCAATGTCAACCTCGAGCCCGGCACGTCGTCGCTCGAGGAGATGATCGCCACCACCGAGCGCGGCGTTTATCTCATGACCAATCGGTCGTGGAGCATCGACGACAGGCGCCTCAATTTTCAGTTCGGCACTCAGATCGGGTGGGAGGTCATCGACGGCAAGCTCGGCAGGATGATCCGCAACCCGCTCTACTCCGGCAGCACGCCCGAGTTCTGGGGTTCGTGTGACGCCGTTGCCAACGAGGCTGAGTGGCAGATGTGGGGTGTTGTCAACTGCGGCAAGGGCCAGCCAACGCAGCTGATGCACGTGGGCCACGGAGCCGCCCCTGCCCGCTTCCAGAATGTGAAGGTGCGGCCGGCATGAGCCTGAGTGATCTCCACGACATCGCCTCCAAGGTCTTGGAGCGCGTGCCTCACGGTGAGGGTGAGGTCATCGTGGATGACCGCGACAAGTCGCTCACCCGCTTTGCCGACAACGGCATTCATCAAAACGTCGCCGACAACACCACGACGCTGCGACTGCGCATCGTTCACGACGGCCGCGTCGGCATCGCCACGGTGGCCGGCAACGTGTGGGACAAGCTCGACGACCTCGTCGCCGCTGCCGAGCGGGCTCGCTCGGTGTCGCCGGCGGGCGAGGTGGATGCGCTGCCGGATCCAGGACCCGAGACGCCGTTCCCCGCCGCTTTCGCATCCGCCACGGCGACTGCCTCACCCGAACTACGTGCCGATGCCGTGGCCGTCATCACGGGTGCCGCAGAAAAGGCTGGTCTGCGTGCCTACGGTGCCTTGGACACCGGAGTATCCCGTCTGGTCATCCACAACAGCCGTGGACTGCGCCGCGAGGCCGAGTCGACACGAAGCGGCCTGGTGGCAGTTTGCCGCGGCGATCAGGGTGGTGGCTATGCCGAACGTTCCGATGTGAATGTCACGGAGATCGACGCCGCGGCGCTCGCCTCCGAGGTTGTCGATACCTGCAAGCGGAACCAGAACGCCGTCCCCATCGAACCCGGCGACTACGAAGTCGTGCTCTCCAGTTATGCAGTGACAGAGATGCTGCAACACCTCTCGTGGATGGGTTTCTCCGGCCTCTCCGTCGAGGAGGAACGCAGCTTCATGCGCCCCGGTGAAAAGTTGATGAGCGACCTCATCACCATCTATGACGATCCGGCCGAGCGCGAGGGTGCGCCCTATCCGTTCGATGCCGAGGGCAACATCGCGAGTCGCGTCGTCCTCGTCGACAAGGGGGTCTGCCGCGACGTCGTTCATGATTCGGCGTCAGCGCGCCGCGCCGGCATTCCCTCGACCGGCCATGCCCTGCCGATGCCCAACACCGACGGTGGCTACACGGCGCACCTTGCCATGGCGCCGGGAGACCAGAGCATCGACGAGCTCATCAGCGGCGTCAAGGACGGTCTCTACGTCACCCGGTTCTGGTATGTGCGCGACGTTCATCCGCTCAAGACCATGATCACCGGCATGACACGCGAGGGCACCTTCCATATCCGTAACGGCAAGCTGTGTGAGGCCGTCAAGGACCTGCGCTTCACGCAGAGCATTGTTGACGCCCTGGCCGGAACGCTCGGCGTATCACGCGAGCGCCTCGTTTCCATTCCCGAATGGTCGCCGGGCTGGGACGACGCGGTCATTGCACCGGCCGTGCGACTGCGTAGCTTCACCTTCTCGTCGTGACAGCACCGCTGATTGCGGTGGCACTGCGCGTCATCGAGAATCGCGGCAGGACGCGGTTCATCCAGGACCGTGCCTATTTCGATGCCGTCACCGCTGCGGGTGGAATTCCCATCGGCATTCCTCAGGGCCTCTCCGATGATGCCCTGCACGATCTTTTCGGCAGATGTTCGGGATTGCTTCTCTGCGGCGGGACCGATGTTGATCCTGGTCGCTACGACGAGTCCAATGATGCCGGGCTGACCGTTGACGTTGAAGAGTCGCTGGATTCGGTGGAGTTCCTGCTGTTGAACTCTGCCCTGACAATGGGTATGCCCGTTTTCGCCATCTGCAGAGGGATGCAGATCCTCAACGTCGCGCTGGGCGGCGATCTGTGGCAGGACCTGCCCACACAGCGCGCCGGCGATACCACACATCGCATGCAGCCGCGCAACCCTGGCGTGCTGCACGACGTTACGGTTGTCAGTCCTTCGCGGCTTGCGACCATCACGGGCAGCGCCGAGCTACATGTGAACTCCATGCATCACCAGGGCGTGCGCCGACTGGCCGGCAGCCTTCGTGAGACGGCGCATGCGCCCGACGGTCTCGTCGAGGCTGTTGAGCTGGACTCACATCCGTTCTGCGTCGGCGTGCAGTGG
>JBEPVH010000194.1:0-4837 GCA_041691115.1 bacterium
CCCGGGGGCGATCCGGCGGGGTGCGGGGCCCCGGGGGGCGGGTGTCCGCCGGGGGGTGGGGGTTTGATGGGGGGACATGACGCTGCCTCGTGTGAACCGCTTGGTCCAGTCGCTGCGGGCCGACCTGCTGGCCACGGGCACAGAGGTGGGTTTCGGGGCCATTCCTTTCGACGACATCGCAGGGATGCGCAAGGTGGCGGGCAAGGTGCAGTTGCTGGATCCGCCGGCTCCGCCTGGACTGATTGAACGGGTGCCCGTCGTCCTTGTCGCCATCCGGCCCGAGGAGGCCAAGGACAAGGTCAAGGAGTTCGACTTGTTGAAGCCCCGTGGCGTTGTCATCCTGCACACAGACCAGGAGCGGCGCCTCGTTGTCGGCTTGGTGGGGAAGAAGCGCACGGCGGTGCTGGGTGCGCTCGCCCACGACACGTACGGCGTGCGCGTTTTTCGCGAACGAGTTGAGCAGTCCGGCGGGTATCACCTGATGATTCTCACCGACAACCTCATGGGTTCAAAGTCGATCTACGCGCTCTACGAGTTCGCCCTGCAGGGCGGGGGGATGGCCGACTCCGAACCGGAGTGGTGACCTCTACTCGAGCGAGATGTCGGGGCGGCAGACCATGAGGTGCGGCGGGGTCCGCTGAATCGCCCGGGCTGTCACCTCGCGAAGACCCTTAAGGATGGCGTTACCGCGTTGCGCCGCACGGTCGCGCGTCACCTGATCGAGATAGGCCATCTGACGGGCGCCGTACACATCGCCGGCCTCGAGCACTTCGGAGAACTCGGCCGCGCATTCGGCGAGCATGCTGCGGGCCGCGCGCTGGATGACAGCGATGATCGGAACGTCGGGAGTGCCGCCGCTCGACGAGACGTAGCGTCGGATCATGCGATCCAGGGCGACGTTGCCGCAGCCGTCGCGAACGATGTCGTTGAGTTCGTCACGTCCGGACCGGTGCTGGTCCCTGGCGACACCCGCGATGACCTGCACCATGGCGATGGTCTGGCCCGGGTAGGCACCGATATCCGGCGTCGGCAGATCCAGCAGACGCTTGTCGTACTTGTCGAGGCCGAGCTTCTGGATGACCTCGTTGACCGTGGCCTCGGCCGCCGCCTCGGTGATGCCTTCCTTGAAGGCGCGGATACCTTCGTCGAGGATGCCGTTGATGTAGTCGTGCTCGAACTCTTCGCGGTTGGCAGGGCCCTGCGCGTGGATGGCTTCGTGCACGAGCATGAGCAGTTCGATTTTGACCTCGCGAAGCACACGGATCTGATACGCCTCGGGCAGATCGAGGTATTGCCCGGTCAGGAACCCGGCGAACACCTTGCGCGACGAGTCACGCCACAGCAGTACGCCGCCGGATTCGGCTGAGTACGCGGCCCCGGCGTGGGCACCGACCTCGGTTGCCATCTGCTCGTCGGAGAGAACGCGGATGCCCTCGATGTGAGGCGTCGACGCGAAGACCTGTGAGACCGCATCAAAGACGGAGAGGGCAAAACGCTGAAGCGTGTCCCCCGTGATAGTCCGCGGTCCCCCCTCGGCCATGTGCTCAAGCTAACGACCTGACACGGACAGCCCACGGACAATGTCCCTGTTCCGCAAAGGCTTTACTGAGCTGTTACTGCCGCTTTGTACGCGTCGCGTGCCGGCTTGCGGAACTGCAGGCCGATGATGGCAACGATGGCGGCGATGACGGCGATGTAGCCGCAACTGCCGATACCGACGGTGATGAGAGGGATGCACTGGGCGTTCTCGCCGCAGTCGGCGACGTTGAGGTTACTGACGTATGTGACCGCGTAGATCTGTAGCGGGATGAACGGCCAGTCGACGGCGAGCACGATGCGGCGCGCCCATACCGAGTAGCGGCGCATGGCGTACTCAGCCCACAGGAACGTGCCCCCGAGGATGAGCCACGCGATGGCACCGATGAGCAGGGGAAGCGACTCGGACACGGAGACGTTGCCCATCTCGGTGTCTTTGAGGCCGCGCAGAAAGACGTAGTAGAAGCCGCCGCACGCGACGGCGGAGATCATGAACCAGCCGCCCTGCAGACCCACCGCCATGCGTGCGGTGCGCAGCGACTGCGGTTGCTGCTCCTTCTCGGGCTCGTCGGGCATCAGGAGCCGGTGAAGGCCGCGGCGCGCTTGTTGAAGAATGCCGACACGCCTTCGATGAAGTCCTCGGTGGCCGCGGCTTCGACCTGTGCCTCTTCCTCGGCGGTGAGTTGAGTTGTGAGGTCGGAGTCGAGGGATCCGTTGAAGAGGCGCTTGATGATGCCGATGGAGCGCGGCCCACGTGCCAGGCGCTCGGCGAGTTCATGCGCTTCTGTCGGCAATGCGCCTTCGGCGGCGACGCGGTTGACGAGGCCCCACTGCAACGCTTGCTGCGCGTCGACGGCGTCACCGAGCATCGCCATCTCGAGAGCGCGCGCCATACCGATGAGGCGGGGCAGGAAGAACGACGACCCGGCGTCGGGTGACAGACCGATGCGCACAAAGGCGAGGACCAACGACGCGTTGTCGGCGGCGACACGGAGGTCGCATGCCAGTGCCAGGGACAGACCCGCGCCGGCTGCGACACCGTTGATGGCGGCAACGACGGGCTTCTCGATGGTGCGGATCGCCTGGATGGCGGGATGGTAGTGCTCGCGCAGATGACGGGCGACGTCGATGCTGCCGTTGTCGTCGGCCACACGCAGGTCCTGGCCGGAGCAGAAGGCGCGGCCGGATCCGGTGATGACGATGGCGCGAACGTCGGCATCGTCGCGCGCTGCATTCACCGCCACGGTGATGGCGTCGAGCAGGGGGTCGGTGAGGCTGTTGAGCGATGCCGGCCGGTTGAGCGTCAGCGTCAGGACGCCGTCACGCGTCGCCTGTAGAAGGATCGGCTCATCCGTCATTGCTGGCCTCCTCACCGAGACCGCGCAGGCGCTCGAACGTGTAGATGCCGGTGTTGTGGCCGTCGGCCCAGACGGCGTTGAGGCCGTAGGCGCCGACCAACGAGATGTCTGCCAGTTCGTCCTCGCCCTCGTGCAGATCAGGGTCGCTGGAGAAGCGGCCGCCGCTTCCCATCTCTCCCGAACAGACGGCGCAGGGGCAGCTCAGCCGCATGATGTCGAAGGGAACCGGCAGCGTCTCGCCGTCCGCCCATTCAATGACAAGAGCGCGGCCGCCGTTGTCGTAGTCGAAGCGGAGGGGAGTGGTGCGCGGCTCAGTCTTGGTGGCCATACGCGGGAGCTTATCCGGCACGGCCGGGGCGGCGATGGGAATACGAGTCAGGATTCCGTCAGGTAGGGTCTGGCATCCTCGGCGGCGTGAACTTCCGGCCCGTTGTCCCCGCCCTCGTCCTCGCCGTCGCTGTGACCGGCTGCTCGACCACCGCAACCACGACACCGGTGGTGTCGGCCGTGGCCAACGTCACCCCGAGTCTGCCCGCCGTGACGGTGCCGGCGGGCCAAGCGGCAGTCCTGCAGCAGGCGTTCGTGGACGTGGTCAAGAAGGTGGGTCCGTCGGTGGTGCAGATCGAGACGACCGAGGGTCTGGGCTCGGGAATCATCTACGACACCGCCGGGCACATCGTCACCAACGCGCATGTGGTCGGCAACGCGCACTCGTTCACCGTGACGTTCGCGGACGGCAAGATTCGGCCGGCGACGCTGGTGGGCACGTTCCCTGCCGGTGACCTGGCGGTCATCAAGGTGGAGGCCGCCGGCTTGGCCGCTGCTCACTTCGCAGACTCCGACACGCTCGAGGTCGGCGACATCGTCATGGCCATCGGCAATCCGCTGGGACTGCGCAGTTCGGTGAGCGAGGGCATCGTCTCGGCGACGCATCGCACAGTGCCCGAGGGCAACGGCACCACGTTGCCGTCGACCATCCAGACGTCAGCAGCCATCAACCCCGGTAATTCGGGCGGTGCACTCGTCGACCTCAACGGCGATGTTGTGGGCATTCCGACGCTGGCGGCTCTCGACCCCCAGCTCGGTGGAGCGGCTGTCGGCATCGGGTTCGCCATTCCCTCCAACACTGTCACTGACATCGCGTCGCAGCTCATCAAGGACGGGCGCGTGACCAACTCGCACCGCGCCTACCTCGGTATCACTGGGGCAACTCGTCAGGGCGGCGGTGTCATCGTCAGTTCCGTTGAACCAGGCGGTCCTGCCTCCAAGGCAGGCATCGCTGCCGGCGACATCATCACCAACGTCAACGGCCATGACCTCGCAGTCATCGGCGACCTCTCAGAGATTCTGGCGTCACTCAAGCCCGGAGCTTCCATGTCGGTCTCAGTGACGCATCAGGACGCCACAAAAGCGACGGTGAACGTGACCCTGGGCGAGTTGCCCGCCGGCTGAGGCTCAGCGGCCGATCGAGGGCCGGACGGCGGTGTGGTGCATGCGGCGGTAGACCGAGTCGTAGGCCATGCGGTCCCGGGTGAGTACCCAGTAGGCGCTCTGGATGTCCTCGATGCCGTTGCCCTTGTCGGGCGCTGAGCGGCCGGTGGAATTGCAGAAGCGGGTCACCGCGGAGACGACCCTGTCGCGGCCATCCGAGGCCTGTCCCTTGAGGTGCTGGTAGCGGGACGTGATCTGCGCGGGGGAGGCAGTCGGCTGAAGCCCGAGAGCCGCGTAGTAGTCCACGAACGTTTCCGCGTAATTCCTAGCCACAAAGAGAATTTTTCGCTTGTGGAACGGACATGCAAGGGACAATGCAGCGAACGATTCTGTCGCGGCAGACGCCTCTGAATTCAGAAAGTGTCCGCCTCTGGTCCGGGCCGGAAGACCGTCGCCCGGGTGCCCGGCCCGGGCCCCGCCCCCGCCCGGGCGCCAGGTGCAGGGTGCTATTA
>JBEPVH010000195.1:0-4821 GCA_041691115.1 bacterium
GATCTCACCGGCGATGGCGCCAATGAGCTTGTGTTCGGCTACCGCATGCTCGGCAGCGGTTCCTACCTCTCCTATGACATCGTCGACCGCATGTTCAACGGCGTCCGCGTTGCCGTCCATCGCGAACTGTCGCATGGATCGGCGAAGGTGAACGCTGGAGACATCACCGAGTGGGATGCGCAGTACACCGGTGGTGCACCGGACTGCTGCCCGTCGTACTTCCAGGAAGACAGGGTGGCCTGGCTCGCAGGTGGCTGGCGAGTTGTGACCGGCGCGCACCGCACAGCGGCGGGTGCGGGCGACTTCCCCTGACGTTAGGCGGGGAAGGTCACGATCACTGAAGCAGGACGAATCACGCGCTCGTGCAAGACATAACCGTTCTGCACAACGCGTGTCACTGTCGGACCCTCGACATCAGGTGACGTGTCGCGGGCGACTGCCGCGTGAAGCTTCTCGCTGAACGGCTGGTTCATGGCGTCGATGCGCTCGATGCCTGCATCGGTCAGCGCCTTGCGGAACTGCGAGGCGATCATCTCCAAACCGGGACGCTGATCGTCGGATGTGTGCTCGATGGCACGCTCCAGGTTGTCGAGCGTCTCGATGAGAGCCAGCGCCGGCTTGGCGATGGCGAACTTCGTGAGTTCTTCCTTGTCGGCCACAGAGCGGCGGCGGATGTTGGACAGATCGGCGGAGCTACGCGTCGCCATGTTGCGCCACTCTTCCTTGGCCGCATTGGCCTCGGTCAGTGCAGCCCGTGCTGCGGCGAGTTCCGCCTGCAATGACTCAACGGTCGGAGCGCCTGCGGCCGGAGCCTCAGGACCTGGCGTAGCGGGAGGCGCAGGAGTGCCGGGCGCAGCAGGGGTGCGGCCGGCAAGCCGGTCGGCGGCGCTGCCAGGACGCTGCGGTGCTGCGGCGGGCTCTGGTGCTCCCTTGGGAGCCGCTGTCGCGCCGTCGGGGGTACCCGGGGCGCTGCCGGGCTCGGGGGTCGCATCAAGATCTGGCACGTGGCTCAGTGTCACCAGACATGGCGGACAGCGCACGGACAAAACCCACCGTCTCGGGATTTCGCGCTATGTCCGTGCAATGTCCGTTGATCTGGGATCGAATGGCGGGATGGGAAATCGTCCAAGCGTCACAGCCACCGTTAGCGGTAACGCCTACGTCGGCGAGAAGGGTCCCGATGCCGTTTCGGTAACGCTGACCTTCAATCCCGCCACCCCCAAGGTGGTCAACATGTCTGCCCAGATGCCCAACGGGGTAGGTCAGATCTCCTGGACGATGACTCGCGAAGAATTCAGCGGCGCCTTCACTACTGGATATTCCACTGGCGCCCACGACGCGAAGACGCGGGAGCCCCTGCATATTCGCCACACCACAGGCCAGCACAACATGGAAGTTGTGGACATGGTCGGCGTGAGTGGCCACTCCGCGGCCCAGGATGTGAGCCTAGGTGTGTCGATGCCCGTCGACGACCTGATCCCCTTCATGGGGCAGATGGCCGCCACTGTCCGCGAGATGGCACAAGCTCCCGAGAGGGAACTCGTCTAAGCCGGCTTACAAGGCCGACGCTAGCGCTGCACATCCTTTTCCAGGATTTCACGCACGACGGTGCTCACAGTCTTACCCGCCGCATCTGCTCGCTTGCTCAACGTGTCGTAGAGCTGTTCGGGCAACCGAACGTGAATACTCGGTGAGTGCGTGGCTTTCGCTGTGAGTGAAGGGCGGCCGGGATAACCAGGACCGGGCCGTCCGCGGCTAAGGTCCGCCGAATCCATCCGCTCGACGTAGTCGGCCAGCTGGCCGGCCTCAGCTTCCGTCAGCGGCTTCTTACGTTTTACTGTCGCCACGGCAACAGCCTCCGATATTCGTCCAGGTACTGCGTACGGATCATGCGCCCATTATGTGCCACACAATCAGTCGGGACGGGCCGAGAATTGATTCCGTGGCACGCCGCATCGACGGCACGGCCCTAGCGTGAGTTTGCGACACTTCGCGCTCGCCCATAGGTGAGGAGGTGCCGGTCGGTGACGGAGCAATGGCGCAACTGGTCGCAGTCGCAGAGCTGCACCCCCGCGGTCATTGAAACGCCGGACACCGAAGCCGGCGTCGTCGATGCCGTGCAGCGAGCCCTCGGCGCCAAGCGCGGTGTTCGTGTCGCCGGTGCCGGTCACTCGTTTACCGACGCGGTCTGCACCGACGGCGCACTGCTGCAGCTCGACGGCCTGGATCGGGTTGTTGACGTCGACAGGACGTCCGGCCTCGTCACCGTCGAAGCGGGTATCCGGCTCCATGAGCTCGGATCGATCCTGGCTTCGCACGGACTCGCCATGGAAAACTTGGGCGACATCGACGTCCAATCGGTCGCCGGTGCCGTGTCCACGGGCACGCACGGCACGGGATCTCGCCTGGGCAACATCTCGTCACAGGTGGCCGGACTGCGCCTCGTCAACGGCAAGGGCGAGATCGTCGACGTCGATGCGTCTGACGATTCAGCACTGCGTGCGGCGCGTGTCTCCATCGGTGCTCTGGGCGTCATCACCCGCGTGACGCTGCGCTGCGTTCCGCTCTTCACCCTGCACCGCCGCGATGTGGTCATGGATCTGGATGAGGTCCTGGCTAACCTCGACGAGCGTGCGGATGCACACGATCATTTCGAGTTCTTCGTCTTCCCCTACGCCTCCAAGTGCCTCGTCAAGATGACGGACCGCGTTGACGGGCCTGCCAAACCGGCGTCATCAGTGCGCCGCTACGCCGAGGATGTCCTGCTCGAGAACCGTGCATTCGCCGTGGCCTGCCGCGCCGGCAGGCGCTTCCCCAAGCTCATTCCGCGAATCAACAGACTCTCGGCGTCTCTTGCAGGGGGCACGGATCGCACCGACGTCTCACACAACATCTTCGCGACGCGACGCGACGTCCGTTTCAACGAAATGGAGTACGGCCTCCCCCGAGCCGCCGGAGCCACCGCCGTCCGCGGGGTCATGCGCCTGGTGGCCGACAGCAAGCTGAACGTGAACTTCCCCATCGAGGTCCGCCACGCCGCGGCCGACGATGCATACCTCTCCTCTGCGAGTGGCCGCGACACGTGCTACGTCGCCGTGCACATGTACGCCGGCATGCCGTACGAGAACTACTTCCGCGCTGTGGAACAGATCATGGATTCGCATGGCGGCCGACCCCACTGGGGCAAGCACCACTTCCAGACAGCCGCGACCCTGCGCTCGCGCTACCCGGAATGGGACGAGTTCGCCAAGGTCCGCGCCGGATTTGACCCCGACAGCGTGTTCACCAACCGCTATGCCCGGCGCGTCCTGGGCCCCGTTCTGACCCCGGCCACGGTCTGAGCCAAGGCGCCCGACCCAGCCCTCAGGGCGCGGAATGCGCCAAACGGACAACACTTAGGGGGTGACCCCCTCGTCCCCGACGGTGCCCAGCACCTTTGCAGACCTTCGCCTCCGGCCCGAATTGCTCGACGCGCTCGCCCATCTGGGCTACGAAGAGCCGACTCCGATTCAGAGCGCCGCCATCCCCGTACTTCTCGAGGGCCGTGATCTCCTCGGCCAGGCCGCGACCGGAACCGGCAAGACGGCTGCGTTCGCCCTGCCTATCCTTCACAAGCTGGCAGGTGGCAACAGAGGCAAGCGGCCGACAGCCCTGGTCCTGGTGCCCACCCGCGAGCTGGCAATGCAGGTCTCCGAGGCGATCCATCACTACGGCAAGGACCTGGGCGCCCGCGTGCTGCCCATTTACGGTGGCCAGCCGATCTTCCGCCAGCTCCAGGCCCTGGAGCGCGGTGTCGATGTCGTCGTCGCTACGCCGGGACGCGCCCTCGACCACATCACCCGCGGCACCCTGCGTCTCGAGGAACTCACGACCGTCGTACTCGACGAAGCCGACGAGATGCTCGACATGGGTTTTGCCGACGAGATCGAAGAGATCCTCAAGGCGACACCGAAGACGCGGCAGACCGTGATGTTTTCGGCAACGCTGCCGCGACGCATTGATGCCATCGCCAAACGCCATCAGATGGATCCCGCGCGCATCGAACTGACGCACGAGACATCGACGGCGGGGGTTGCACCCCAGGTGCGGCAGAACGCCTACATCGTCATTCGTGCCCGCAAAGCAGCTGCATTGAGCAGGTTGCTCGACGTCGAATCTCCTGCGGCGGCAATCGTCTTTTGCCGAACCCGCGAGGAAGTGGACACCCTCACCGAATCCCTCAACGGCCGCGGCTACCGCGCCGAAGCGCTGCACGGCGGCATGGATCAGGCGCAGCGCGACCGTGTCATGGGCCGAATCCGCAACGAAACCGCCGACCTGCTGATCGCCACCGACGTCGCCGCCCGCGGCCTCGACATCGATCACCTGACCCACGTCGTCAACTACGACGTCCCCTCGGCGCCCGAAGCCTACGTGCACCGCATCGGCCGCATCGGCAGAGCGGGCCGCGATGGTGTTGCCATCACGCTGGCCGAGCCGCGTGAGCACCACCTGCTGAAGTCGATCGAGCGGGTCACCAAGCAGAAGATTTCAATCGAGACGCTGCCCACGGTCGCCGACCTGCGTGCCCGACGCCTCGACATCACCACCGCCGCCATCCGCGAGTCGCTGCTGGCCAACAACCTCGATCAGTTTCGGGTCGTTGTCGAGCGACTGTCGGACGAGTTCGACGTCATGGAAGTGGCCCTGGCCGCGGTGAAGCTGGCCCACGAGGCCGGCGGCAACGGTGGCGATGACGAAGAGATTCCCGACATCAAGATGGAAGCCCACCCGGCACCCCCGGCGCCAGTCTCTTATAAACATCTCCGAGCCCACGCGACG